>NZ_JBPQTV010000102.1:0-19748 GCF_051386515.1 Streptomyces sp. URMC 123
GCTCTTTCGCCTGCGCGGGAACGCCGCCGCCCCTCTCGTCCGACGCCTCGCCGGACCGCCCCGCGCCGGCCCGTCCCGAGCCGCGGCCGGCCCCCGCCGTCCCGGCGACGGCCGGTGTCGCCGGGGCCCTCTTCGGCCTGCTGCTCGCGCTGGTGGCGGTCGAATGGGCGCCGCTGATGTCCCTGGACCACACCGTCGCGGACCGGCTGCACCGGGTGGCGCACGCCCACCCCGGCTGGACCCGGGCCAACCGCGTGCTGACCGACTGGGTGTGGGACCCGTGGGCCATGCGCGCCCTCACGGCGCTGACGGTGGGGGTCCTGCTGTGGCGCGGGGCGCGCCGTACGGCGCTGTGGCTGGGCGCGTGGGCCATCGGCGCCGGGCTCGTCCAGCAGCTCTTCAAGTGGCTGGTCGACCGCGCCCGGCCGACCTGGCCGGAGCCGCTGGACACCGCGAACTTCGCCGCCTTTCCGTCCGGGCACGCCATGACGGCGGCGTTCACCTGCTGTCTGCTGCTGTGTCTGGTGCCGGCCCGGGGCACGCGCGGCACGTCGGCACGGCACGGCACGACGGCGCGGCGCGGCACACCGGGGCAGCGTGGCGCGACGGCCGTACGCGGCGGCCGCGGGCCGTGGTGGGCCGCGGCCGCCGGCCTCGCGGTGGTCTCGGTCCTGGGCGTCGGCTTCACCCGCGTCTACCTGGGGGTGCACTGGTTCACGGACGTGCTGGGCGGCTGGCTGCTGGGGGTGGCGCTGGCCGCCGCGGCGCTGTGGTGGCGGCCCGGCCGGCGCGCGGGCGGCCCCTTGCCCGGCCCCCGCCGACCGTGAAGGATCGCCGCCATGGCGATCAAGGGTGTGCTCTTCGACTTCTCCGGGACCCTGCTGCGCGTCGAGCCGGTCGAGTCCTGGCTCCGTACCGCGCTGGACCGCTGCGGCATCACCGTGCCGCCGGAGGAACGGGCGCGCTGGGCCGAGCGGCTGGCGGAGGCCGGCGCACTGCCCGGCGGTTCCTCGCCGCGGACCATGCCGCCCCATCTGGCCCCGCTGTGGGAGGCCCGGGACCGCTCGGCCGATCTGCACCGCCGCACCTATGTGGGGCTGGCGCGCGAGGCCGGGCTGCCCTGGCCCGAGCTGTACGACCCGCTGTACGAGCGGCACATGGAGCCGGACGCGTGGCACCCGTACCCGGACACCGTGGAGGTGCTGCGCGGGCTGCGGGAGCGCGGGGTGGGCGTGGCGGTGGTGAGCAACATCGGCTGGGACCTGCGGCCGGTCTTCCGCCGGCACGGGCTGGACGGTTACGTGGACGCGTATCTGCTGTCGTACGAGTACGGCGCGCAGAAGCCCGATCCGCGGATCTTCGCGGCGGCGTGCGCGGCGCTGGGGCTGGACCCGGCCGACGTCCTGATGGTGGGGGACGACACCCGGGCGGACGCGGGGGCCGCGGCGATCGGCTGCGCGGTGCGCTTCGTGGAGCACCTGCCGGTGGAGCGGCGCCCCGCCGCGCTGCGGCCGGTCCTCGATCTCCTCGACGGAGAGGGGGGCGACAGCGCGGGTGGGGACAGCGGCGGCGGCCGGGGCGACTGACCGGCCGGGCCCGCGCCGGGCGGCGCACGGGTCGTCGGCCGAGAGGGGCGGCGGCGTTCCCGCGCAGGCGAAAGAGCCGTCTCGGACGATCCCCCGCGTCGCCCGAGACGGCGTCGCGCCCGGCATCGCCCTGCTCAGGGCGGGCGCCGGCGACTCACTGAGTATATTGGCTCGGAGCCAGTCAACGCAGGAGTTACAGCATGTCCCCGCGCAGCGCATCGGTCAATGAAGAGTTGCGCCGACGTTCCCGCGAACGCCTGCTCCAGGCGACGGTCGATCTCGTGGGAGAGCGCGGCTACGAGGCGACCACCCTGGCGGACATCGCCGATCGGGCGGGCTCGGCACGCGGGCTGGTGTCGTACTACTTCCCGGGCAAGCGGCAGTTGCTCCAGTCGGCCGTGCACCGGCTGATGCATCTGACCCTGGCGGAAGCACTGGAGCGCGAGCCGCGCACGGAAGACGGCCGGGAGCGGCTCGCGCGCGCCATCGACGCGATTCTCGGACTGGCGCGCGACCGGCCCGTGCTGATGCGCACGCACATGGCGGGCATCCTCCAGGCCGAGGGTTTCGTGCAGTGCCCCGAGCAGCAGCGGCTGGCCGCGCTGCTGCGGGACACCGTGGTGCGCTACGGCTCCGCCGACCCCGACACCGACTACCCGCTGCTGCGCGCCCTGTTGATGGGCGCGGTGGTGGCGGTGCTGCTGCCGGGCGCGCCGATGCCGCTGGTGCGGCTGCGCCGCGAGCTGTTCCAGCGGTACGGGCTGGACTGGGAGGCGGGGGTCCCGCCGCCCGCCGTGGAGCAGCGGTGAGGACCCGGTCTACGGGTGCGCGCGGTAGTCGGGCTGCGTCTGGACGTTCAGTTCCCGCATCCGCACCCACTGCGCGCCGTCGGTGCGCCGGTCGTCGATCCTCAGCACGTCGAGGCCCTTGACCATGTCGTTCGAGTAGATGTGGCCGTTGTAGTAGTAGGCCGACCAGGCACCGCCGCCGACGGCGGTGTCGGCGGAGAGCGGTCCGCGCTCGAAGTAGCCGATCTCCCTCGGCCGGGCGGAGTCGGTGAACTCCCAGACGGAGACGCCGCCCTGGTACCACGCCTGCACCATGATGTCGCGGCCCTTGACCGGGATCAGCGAGCCGTTGTGCGCCACGCAGTTCTCGGTGTCGGCCTGGTGCCGGGGGATCTTGTAGTAGCTGCGGAAGACCAGTTCGCGCCGGTCGCCCTTGCCGACGATGTCGTAGATGCCGTCGGCGCCGCGCTCGGGGCCGGTCTCGGCGTTGCAGGTGGCGGCGCCGCCACCGCCGAGCTCGTCGGTGAAGACGACCTTGTCGCCGCGCTCGTTGAAGGTGGCCGAGTGCCAGAAGGCGAAGTTGACGTTGTCCTGCACCCGGTCGAGGACGCGGGGGTGCTCCGGCCGGGAGACGTCCATCAGGATGCCGTCGCCCATGCAGGCGCCGGCGGCCAGCCGCAGCTTGGGGTAGACGGTGATGTCATGGCAGCCGGTGGTCGCGGAGACGCCGGGGTTCACCGGTCCGCCGGGGTTGCCGCCGTCCGGGAAGAGCACCGGGAACCCGACGACCGCGGCCCGCTCGGGCTCCGCGCGCGGCACCTTGATGACGGAGATGCCGTCGTGCGGCGGCCGGCAGTCGGGGAACGCCTCGCTGGGCGAGTAGGAGGAGACGTAGACGTAGACGTCCCGCCGCTCGGGCAGCAGCGTGTGGGTGTGGGAGCCGCACGCGGTCTCGACGGCGGCCACGTACCGCGGGTTGCGCTTGTCGCTGATGTCGAAGATCTTCACGCCCTCCCAGGAGGACTTCTCCGTCGCCGGCTGGCTGGTGCTGGCGCAGGAGTCGTCGCTGCGGGAGGAGTCGGTCGACAGGAAGAGCAGGTCGCCGGAGACCGAGACGTCGTTCTGGGCGCCCGGGCAGAGCACCTGGCTGACGGTGCGGGGGGCGGCGGGGTTGCCGATGTCGAAGATCCGGAAGCCGTCGTAGTTGCCGGCGAAGGCGTAGCGGCCCTGGAAGGCGAGGTCGGAGTTGGTGTCCCGGAGGGCGTCCTTGGGGACGTTGGCGAGCGGCTCGACGTTGCGGCTGTGCACGATCTGGTCCACGCCGGGCACCTCGCCGCGGGCGATGGCGGCCCGGGTCTTCGCCGCCACCTCCTGCGACACCCGCTCGCGCGGGGGCGGGGTGTCACCGGGGTCGGGGATGGCCGCCGCGGGGCCGGCCGTCAGCAGGGTGGCGACCAGGCCGCAGACGGCCGCGGCGGCGGCCAGCCGTCTTCTGGGCCGGCCTCGGGGGTGATGCGACGACGTCACTGCGTTCTCCCTCGGGTCCGTTCGAAAGGGACGGGAAACGAGCGGTGGAGCGCCTGTCGCGGTGGCCCGGCCGGGCGCGCGACGCCTGGCAGTATCGCCCTTCGCATGTACACACCAACAGAGTGCGGCCACCATGAAGCGGAGGTTTTCCCGTTGGGTTGAGCGCCGCGGCCCGAGCGCGGTGCTCAGCGTTCCCGTGTGTCACAGGAGGCCCTGTGTTCCACCGCCGCATGACAACCCCGGCCCGTACGACCCGTGCTCCCCAGGCTCCCCGGCCCGGCCGGACCGCCGCCGTGGCGCTGGCCGCCGCCCTGGCGGCGGTGCTCGGCGGCTGCACGGAGCCGGAGCGGTCGGCGGCCGGGAGCCGGACGGAGTCCGTGGTGGCCCCCGGCCGGCCCGGGGAGGCGGCCCGCACGCTCTCCCCCGCCGAGGCGGCGAAGCGGCGCGGGAGCGACGCGCCCAACGCGGCCGACGTGGCGTACGCCCACGCGATGATCGAGCACCACCGGCAGGCGCTGGTGATGACCGCGCTGGCCCCGGAGCGGGCCGCGGCCACGGGCGTACGACGGATCGCGGAGCGGATCGCCGCGGCCCAGCGACCGGAGATCACGGCGATGGAGGGGTGGCTGACGACGCACGCCAAGGCGGGAGCCGCGGTCGGCGGTTCGGGGCAGTCCCACGGCGGTTCCGGGCCGCACCACGGCGCCGGCGCGGGCGGGCACGGCGCGATGCCCGGCATGGCCACCGAGGCGCAGCTCGCGGAGCTGCGGCAGGCGCGCGGGGCGGCGTTCGACGCGCTCTTCCTGAAGCTGATGATCACGCATCACCAGGGGGCGGTCACGATGGCCACGGAGGTCCTCACGGACGGGAACCACGTCCTGATCGAAGAGATGGCGAACGATGTGATCGCGCAGCAGACGAGCGAGATCGGCCGGATGCGGGCGATGGCGCGGTGACCCGCGTACGGGGGGCTGGGGCGGACACCGTCGCGGTGCGATGCTGGAAGCACCCCGCGGAAGGAGCTCCGCCGTGCTTCGCGTCGCAGTCGTCGGCTCCGGGCCGAGCGGTGTCTACACCGCCCAGTCCCTCGTGGAGCAGAGCGCCGTGCCCGTCCAGGTGCACGTCCTGGACCGGCTGCCCTGCCCGTACGGCCTGGTGCGCTACGGCGTCGCCCCCGACCACGAGAAGATCAAGTCCCTGCAGCGCAATCTGCGCGCCGTGCTGGAGCACCCCGGCGTGACGTTCCTGGGCAATGTCCGGGTCGGCGCGGACGGCATCGCCCCGGAGCGGCTGCGCGAGCTGTACCACGCGGTCGTCTACTGCGTGGGCGCGGCCACCGACCGGCGGCTCGGCATCCCGGGCGAGGACCTGCCCGGCAGCTTCTCCGCCACGTCGTTCGTCTCCTGGTACAGCGCCCACCCCGACGCCGCCCCCGCCGGCTTCGTGCTCGGCGCCGAGTCCGCGGTCGTCATCGGGGTCGGCAACGTGGCCGTGGACGTGGCGCGCGTGCTGGCCCGCGGGGCCGAGGAACTGCGGCCCACGGACGTGCCGGACGCGGCGCTCGCGGCGCTGGCGGACAGTCGCGTGCGGGACGTGCACATGATCGGCCGGCGCGGCCCCTCCCAGGCGAAGTTCACCACCAAGGAGCTGCGCGAGCTCGGCGAACTGCCCGGCGCCGACGTGCTGGTGCGCGCCGAGGAGCTGGCCCTCGACCCGTACACGGCCGATCCGTCGGCCCTGCCCGCCGCGAACCGGCGCAATGTCGAGGTGCTGCGCGGCTGGGCGGGCCGGGCGCCGACGGGCCGGCCGCGCCGCATTCATCTGCGGTTCTTCCTGCGGCCGGTGGCGCTGCTCGGGGGCGACGGCCCGGACGGCGAGGGCGGGGGGCACGGCCCGGTCCGCGCCGTACGGTGCGAGCGCACCGAGCCGGACGGCCGCGGCGGGGTGCGCGGCACGGGGGTGTACGAGGAGATCGAGGCCCAGTTGGTGCTGCGCTCCGTCGGCTACCGGGGGGTTCCGGTGCCCGGCCTCCCGTTCGACGCGGAGCGCGGCACGGTGCCGCACGCGGCGGGGCGGGTGCTGCGGGACGGCCGGCCCTCGCCCGGGGAGTACGTGGCGGGGTGGATCAAGCGCGGCCCCACGGGGGTGATCGGCACGAACCGGCCCTGCGCGAAGGAGACGGCCGGTTCGGTGCTCGCGGACGCGGGGCTGCTGCTGGCGCGGGCGGTGCCGGACGATCCGCGCCCGGCGCTGCGCGGGCTGGGTCAACGGCCCGTGGAGTGGTCGGGCTGGCTGGGCATCGAGGCGGCGGAGGCGGCGCTGGGGCGCGCGCTGGGCCGCTCCACGGTGAAGATCGCGGACTGGGAGGGGCTGTTGGCGGCGGCGGGGGGTGACGCGGCGGGGGTACGGGACCGGGCGTGAGGCCGGTCCGTCGCTGTCGCGCGGGCGCGGCGGAACGTCAGTGCTCGCCGAGCCGCCCGGCCTCGCGCCGCGCGGCGTCCAGCACGTGGTCGAGCAGCCCCGGGAAGAGCGCGTCGAGGTCGTCCCTGCGCAGGCCGTTCAGCTTGGCGGTGCCGCGGTAGACCTGCCGAATCACGCCGCTCTCCCGCAGCACCCGGAAGTGGTGCGTACAGGTCGACTTGGTGACCGGCAGCTCGAAGGCGGAGCAGGCCAGCTCCTCCGACGTGGTGTCCAGCGCGCGCACCACGCGCAGCCGCATGGGGTCGGACAGCGCGTGCAGCACGCCTTCCAGGCGGATCTCCGCGCGGGCGGGGTGCGGAAGGGTGCGCGGGGCGGTCTGCGTGGCCACGGAGGGCATCTCCTCTGCTGGGACGGGCGTCCGCGCCGGCGGTCGTCCGCGGGCGATCCCCCCATGGTACGAGGGTCCTCGTATTTCACCATGGCCGGCGAACCGACGTCCGTGCTCGCGGTGGTGGCCACCCCGCCCGAGGCCCGGCGGCTTGATCCGCTTAATATCGGATGATCTACGGCGATCTCATGACATCACCATGAGATCTCCGCGGCGGGCCCGCCCGGCGCCCGCCGTACCACCCTGCCATCGGGAGATACACACGTGGCCTTCCTTTCCGGCCGTCCGACCCTGCGCGGCCTCGGCCGTCTCGCCTCCGCGGCGCTCGCCGCCGCCCTCGTGGGCACCGCCGCCGGCCCGGCCCTGGCCGACACCGCGGAGCCGGGGGCCTCGGCCCTGCTGAGGAGCGCCGAGGCGGCCGGCGCGCAGGCCGCCCCGCGCGCCGCGGGCGGACAGCAGCCGACCGGCGACGCGCCCCGGTTCGCCCTGAACGGCATCGACAAGTCCGGCATGCTCTTCCTGCACTGGCCGGACGGCGCGGGCGGCTTCGAGCCCCGCGAGGAAATCGTCGACTTCGGCTTCGCCAAGACCGGCGCGGACGTCGACAACGACCGCGACGGCTACTCCGACGGCCACTTCACCTGGAACCTCGACGGCGACCTCAGCTTCACCTACCGGACCGGGTTCGTGCAGAACGAGACCCGGACGATCGGCGGCGGCTGGAACATCTACCCCAAGGTGCTGGCCCCCGGCGACCTGGGCGGCGCCAAGGAGTACGACATCATGGCCGTCGACACGGCCGGTGTGATGTGGACCTATCTCGCCTACCCCAACGGCGATGTGACGCCGCGGGTGCGGATCGGCTCCGGCTGGGACGCGTACACCCACCTCTCCGGCAAGGGCGACCTCACCGGTGACGGCCGCACCGACATCGTCGCCAAGGACGCCAAGGGCGACCTCTACCTCTACAAGGGCACCGGCGACTACAAGGCGCCCTTCGAGCCGCGGGTCAAGGTCGGCTGGGGCTACAACCTCTACAACGCCCTCGTCTCGACCGGCGACGTGGACGGCGACGGCCGCAACGACCTGCTCGCCCGCGAGGCGGGCGGCGACCTGTACCTCTACCGGGGCACCGGCAACGCGTCCGACCCCTTCGAGTCCCGGGTCAAGGTCGGCTGGGGCTACGACACGTACCGCGTGATGTTCTGAGCCGCACCGCTTCATTTTCCGACGCCGGCCGCGTTCCCGATCCGGGGGCGCGGCCGGCGCGTTGCCAGACCCTCTGTTGTACGACGTGCTTCGTATTTCGAGGATGTACGTAGTACGGTGTCTCACGTACTAAGCGAGATCGACGCGCCGTCGTTCCCGCCGTGCCAGGCATCAGGCATCAGGTGAAACGGAGTTCATGGTGAGCACCCTCTTCGAGCCCTACACCCTGCGGTCGCTGACGATCCCCAACCGCCTCTGGATGGCGCCGATGGACCAGTACAGCGCGGAGGCTTCCGGGCCGGACGCCGGTGTCGCCAACGACTGGCACCTGGCCCACTACGGCGCGCGGGCCACCGGCGGCACGGGGCTCATCCTCGTGGAGGCCACGGCCGTCTCCGCCGAGGGCCGGATCAGCCCCTGGGACCTGGGGCTGTGGCACGACCACCAGATCGCGGGGCTGCGCCGGATCGCCTCCTTCCTGGCCGCCCAGGGCACGGTCCCCGGCATCCAACTCGCCCACGCCGGGCGCAAGGCGTCCACCGACAGCCCCTGGCGGGGCGGCGGCCCGGTCGGCCCCGACACCCACGGCTGGCAGCCCGTGGGCCCCAGCCCGGTCCCGTACGGCGACGGGCACCCCGTCCCGACCGAGCTGACGGTCGAGCGGATCAAGGAGATCGTCCAGGAGTTCGCCGACGCCGCCCGCCGCGCCCACGAGGCCGGCTTCCGGGTCGTCGAGATCCACGGCGCGCACGGCTATCTGATCGGTCAGTTCCTCTCCCCGCACAGCAACCACCGCACCGACGAGTACGGCGGCTCCTTCGAGAACCGCATACGGTTCGCCCTCGAGGTGGTCGACGCGATCCGCGCCGAGTGGCCGGAGGAACTCCCGCTGTTCTTCCGCGTCTCCGCGACCGACTGGCTCACGGAGAACCCCGAGGACGAGCGCGAGGGCTGGACCGCGGACGACACGGTCCGCCTCGCCCGTGAGCTGCGCGCCCACGGCGTGGATCTGCTCGACGTCTCCACCGGTGGGCTCGCCCCCGGGGCGCGGATACCCGTCGGGCCCGGCTACCAGGTTCCGTTCGCCGAGCGCGTCAAGGTGGAGACCGGGCTGCCGGTCGCGGCCGTCGGCCTCATCACGGAGCCGATGCAGGCGGAGAAGATCCTGGCCGGCGGCCAGGCGGACGCGGTGCTCCTCGGGAGGGAGTTGCTGCGCGACCCCTCGTTCGCGCGGCGGGCCGCGCGCGACCTGAACGCGGCTGCGGCTACGCCGCGGCAGTACGCCTGGGCCATCTGACCCCCCTGCGGGGGGCCACCGGGCTTTCCCCCCACCGGCGATGGCATGGCCCTCCGGGCGGGTCTTCCCGCGCCTTCAGCCGGGGCAAAGGCCCGCCCCTTTGGGGCGGGGGGTGGGGGTTGCGGTCGTGCGCTCTGTCCGTGCGGGGGTCGGTGCCGCACCGGAGTACGGGGTGCCCTCCCGGCGGGGGTCGGTGCCGCACCGGGGTACGGAGTGCCCTCCGGGCGGGTTCGCGCGACGACCGGGGTCACGTTGCCTGTCACGTGGGCGCCACAAGCGTCTGCCCGCGCCTTCGGGGCGGACCACACCCATCCCCCGGCCGAAGGCCGGGGAAAAGTTCCCGCCCCTCCGGGGCGGGAGAGGGGGGTCGCGCCGCAGGCCGGGGATCTTTGCCCGCGCCTTCGGCGCGGGGATGGTTGGTTGCGGTCGTGCGCTCTGTCCGTGCGGGGGTCGGTGCCGCACCGGGGTACCTCCTCGGCGGCGCACCGTGCGGGTTGTTTCTTCGGCTCCCCCTGGGAGCATGTGCGCCGCGCTGCGGGGGCACCCCGCCACGTCCCCTCCGGCCCGGCATGGCGGCGCGCCCGCGGTGGGGGGTGGAAAACCATGGGTGGTTGCCGCCGCACCTCGGCTCCCCGCCGGTTTTCTTTTCTCCGGCGAAGCCGGAGCCGTCCTACGGACAGCAGGTCGCGCATCAGCCCGGCACCCGGCACTCAGGGAGCGCGAGCCCCCACCCGCTTTGTGCGCCCCAACCGGCCGGAGGGGACGTAGCGGGGTGCCCCCGCAGCGCGGCGCACATGCTCCCAGGGGGAGCCGAAGAAACAACCCGCACGGTGCGCCGCCGAGGAGGTACCCCGGTGCGGCACCGACCCCCGCACGGACAGAGCGCACGACCGCAACCAACCATCCCCGCGCCGAAGGCGCGGGCAAAGATCCCCGGCCTGCGGCGCGACCCCCCTCTCCCGCCCCGGAGGGGCGGGAACTTTTCCCCGGCCTTCGGCCGGGGGATGGGTGTGGTCCGCCCCGAAGGCGCGGGCAGACGCTTGTGGCGCCCACGTGACAGGCAACGTGACCCCGGTCGTCGCGCGAACCCGCCCGGAGGGCACTCCGTACCCCGGTGCGGCACCGACCCCCGCCGGGAGGGCACCCGGTACCCCGGTGCGGCACCGACCTACCCACGGACAGAGCGCACGACCGCAACCCCCACCCCCCGCCCCAAAGGGGCGGGCCTTTGCCCCGGCTGAAGGCGCGGGAAGACCCGCCCGGAGGGCCATGCCATCGCCGGTGGGGGGAAAGCCCGGTGGCCCCCCGCAGGGGGGTCAGATGGCCCAGGCGTACTGCCGCGGCGTAGCCGCAGCCGCGTTCAGGTCGCGCGCGGCCCGCCGCGCGAACGAGGGGTCGCGCAGCAACTCCCTCCCGAGGAGCACCGCGTCCGCCTGGCCGCCGGCCAGGATCTTCTCCGCCTGCATCGGCTCCGTGATGAGGCCGACGGCCGCGACCGGCAGCCCGGTCTCCACCTTGACGCGCTCGGCGAACGGAACCTGGTAGCCGGGCCCGACGGGTATCCGCGCCCCGGGGGCGAGCCCACCGGTGGAGACGTCGAGCAGATCCACGCCGTGGGCGCGCAGCTCACGGGCGAGGCGGACCGTGTCGTCCGCGGTCCAGCCCTCGCGCTCGTCCTCGGGGTTCTCCGTGAGCCAGTCGGTCGCGGAGACGCGGAAGAACAGCGGGAGTTCCTCCGGCCACTCGGCGCGGATCGCGTCGACCACCTCGAGGGCGAACCGTATGCGGTTCTCGAAGGAGCCGCCGTACTCGTCGGTGCGGTGGTTGCTGTGCGGGGAGAGGAACTGACCGATCAGATAGCCGTGCGCGCCGTGGATCTCGACGACCCGGAAGCCGGCCTCGTGGGCGCGGCGGGCGGCGTCGGCGAACTCCTGGACGATCTCCTTGATCCGCTCGACCGTCAGCTCGGTCGGGACGGGGTGCCCGTCGCCGTACGGGACCGGGCTGGGGCCCACGGGCTGCCAGCCGTGGGTGTCGGGGCCGACCGGGCCGCCGCCCCGCCAGGGGCTGTCGGTGGACGCCTTGCGCCCGGCGTGGGCGAGTTGGATGCCGGGGACCGTGCCCTGGGCGGCCAGGAAGGAGGCGATCCGGCGCAGCCCCGCGATCTGGTGGTCGTGCCACAGCCCCAGGTCCCAGGGGCTGATCCGGCCCTCGGCGGAGACGGCCGTGGCCTCCACGAGGATGAGCCCCGTGCCGCCGGTGGCCCGCGCGCCGTAGTGGGCCAGGTGCCAGTCGTTGGCGACACCGGCGTCCGGCCCGGAAGCCTCCGCGCTGTACTGGTCCATCGGCGCCATCCAGAGGCGGTTGGGGATCGTCAGCGACCGCAGGGTGTAGGGCTCGAAGAGGGTGCTCACCATGAACTCCGTTTCACCTGATGCCTGATGCCTGGCACGGCGGGAACGACGGCGCGTCGATCTCGCTTAGTACGTGAGACACCGTACTACGTACATCCTCGAAATACGAAGCACGTCGTACAACAGAGGGTCTGGCAACGCGCCGGCCGCGCCCCCGGATCGGGAACGCGGCCGGCGTCGGAAAATGAAGCGGTGCGGCTCAGAACATCACGCGGTACGTGTCGTAGCCCCAGCCGACCTTGACCCGGGACTCGAAGGGGTCGGACGCGTTGCCGGTGCCCCGGTAGAGGTACAGGTCGCCGCCCGCCTCGCGGGCGAGCAGGTCGTTGCGGCCGTCGCCGTCCACGTCGCCGGTCGAGACGAGGGCGTTGTAGAGGTTGTAGCCCCAGCCGACCTTGACCCGCGGCTCGAAGGGCGCCTTGTAGTCGCCGGTGCCCTTGTAGAGGTAGAGGTCGCCCTTGGCGTCCTTGGCGACGATGTCGGTGCGGCCGTCACCGGTGAGGTCGCCCTTGCCGGAGAGGTGGGTGTACGCGTCCCAGCCGGAGCCGATCCGCACCCGCGGCGTCACATCGCCGTTGGGGTAGGCGAGATAGGTCCACATCACACCGGCCGTGTCGACGGCCATGATGTCGTACTCCTTGGCGCCGCCCAGGTCGCCGGGGGCCAGCACCTTGGGGTAGATGTTCCAGCCGCCGCCGATCGTCCGGGTCTCGTTCTGCACGAACCCGGTCCGGTAGGTGAAGCTGAGGTCGCCGTCGAGGTTCCAGGTGAAGTGGCCGTCGGAGTAGCCGTCGCGGTCGTTGTCGACGTCCGCGCCGGTCTTGGCGAAGCCGAAGTCGACGATTTCCTCGCGGGGCTCGAAGCCGCCCGCGCCGTCCGGCCAGTGCAGGAAGAGCATGCCGGACTTGTCGATGCCGTTCAGGGCGAACCGGGGCGCGTCGCCGGTCGGCTGCTGTCCGCCCGCGGCGCGCGGGGCGGCCTGCGCGCCGGCCGCCTCGGCGCTCCTCAGCAGGGCCGAGGCCCCCGGCTCCGCGGTGTCGGCCAGGGCCGGGCCGGCGGCGGTGCCCACGAGGGCGGCGGCGAGCGCCGCGGAGGCGAGACGGCCGAGGCCGCGCAGGGTCGGACGGCCGGAAAGGAAGGCCACGTGTGTATCTCCCGATGGCAGGGTGGTACGGCGGGCGCCGGGCGGGCCCGCCGCGGAGATCTCATGGTGATGTCATGAGATCGCCGTAGATCATCCGATATTAAGCGGATCAAGCCGCCGGGCCTCGGGCGGGGTGGCCACCACCGCGAGCACGGACGTCGGTTCGCCGGCCATGGTGAAATACGAGGACCCTCGTACCATGGGGGGATCGCCCGCGGACGACCGCCGGCGCGGACGCCCGTCCCAGCAGAGGAGATGCCCTCCGTGGCCACGCAGACCGCCCCGCGCACCCTTCCGCACCCCGCCCGCGCGGAGATCCGCCTGGAAGGCGTGCTGCACGCGCTGTCCGACCCCATGCGGCTGCGCGTGGTGCGCGCGCTGGACACCACGTCGGAGGAGCTGGCCTGCTCCGCCTTCGAGCTGCCGGTCACCAAGTCGACCTGTACGCACCACTTCCGGGTGCTGCGGGAGAGCGGCGTGATTCGGCAGGTCTACCGCGGCACCGCCAAGCTGAACGGCCTGCGCAGGGACGACCTCGACGCGCTCTTCCCGGGGCTGCTCGACCACGTGCTGGACGCCGCGCGGCGCGAGGCCGGGCGGCTCGGCGAGCACTGACGTTCCGCCGCGCCCGCGCGACAGCGACGGACCGGCCTCACGCCCGGTCCCGTACCCCCGCCGCGTCACCCCCCGCCGCCGCCAACAGCCCCTCCCAGTCCGCGATCTTCACCGTGGAGCGGCCCAGCGCGCGCCCCAGCGCCGCCTCCGCCGCCTCGATGCCCAGCCAGCCCGACCACTCCACGGGCCGTTGACCCAGCCCGCGCAGCGCCGGGCGCGGATCGTCCGGCACCGCCCGCGCCAGCAGCAGCCCCGCGTCCGCGAGCACCGAACCGGCCGTCTCCTTCGCGCAGGGCCGGTTCGTGCCGATCACCCCCGTGGGGCCGCGCTTGATCCACCCCGCCACGTACTCCCCGGGCGAGGGCCGGCCGTCCCGCAGCACCCGCCCCGCCGCGTGCGGCACCGTGCCGCGCTCCGCGTCGAACGGGAGGCCGGGCACCGGAACCCCCCGGTAGCCGACGGAGCGCAGCACCAACTGGGCCTCGATCTCCTCGTACACCCCCGTGCCGCGCACCCCGCCGCGGCCGTCCGGCTCGGTGCGCTCGCACCGTACGGCGCGGACCGGGCCGTGCCCCCCGCCCTCGCCGTCCGGGCCGTCGCCCCCGAGCAGCGCCACCGGCCGCAGGAAGAACCGCAGATGAATGCGGCGCGGCCGGCCCGTCGGCGCCCGGCCCGCCCAGCCGCGCAGCACCTCGACATTGCGCCGGTTCGCGGCGGGCAGGGCCGACGGATCGGCCGTGTACGGGTCGAGGGCCAGCTCCTCGGCGCGCACCAGCACGTCGGCGCCGGGCAGTTCGCCGAGCTCGCGCAGCTCCTTGGTGGTGAACTTCGCCTGGGAGGGGCCGCGCCGGCCGATCATGTGCACGTCCCGCACGCGACTGTCCGCCAGCGCCGCGAGCGCCGCGTCCGGCACGTCCGTGGGCCGCAGTTCCTCGGCCCCGCGGGCCAGCACGCGCGCCACGTCCACGGCCACGTTGCCGACCCCGATGACGACCGCGGACTCGGCGCCGAGCACGAAGCCGGCGGGGGCGGCGTCGGGGTGGGCGCTGTACCAGGAGACGAACGACGTGGCGGAGAAGCTGCCGGGCAGGTCCTCGCCCGGGATGCCGAGCCGCCGGTCGGTGGCCGCGCCCACGCAGTAGACGACCGCGTGGTACAGCTCGCGCAGCCGCTCCGGGGCGATGCCGTCCGCGCCGACCCGGACATTGCCCAGGAACGTCACGCCGGGGTGCTCCAGCACGGCGCGCAGATTGCGCTGCAGGGACTTGATCTTCTCGTGGTCGGGGGCGACGCCGTAGCGCACCAGGCCGTACGGGCAGGGCAGCCGGTCCAGGACGTGCACCTGGACGGGCACGGCGCTCTGCTCCACGAGGGACTGGGCGGTGTAGACACCGCTCGGCCCGGAGCCGACGACTGCGACGCGAAGCACGGCGGAGCTCCTTCCGCGGGGTGCTTCCAGCATCGCACCGCGACGGTGTCCGCCCCAGCCCCCCGTACGCGGGTCACCGCGCCATCGCCCGCATCCGGCCGATCTCGCTCGTCTGCTGCGCGATCACATCGTTCGCCATCTCTTCGATCAGGACGTGGTTCCCGTCCGTGAGGACCTCCGTGGCCATCGTGACCGCCCCCTGGTGATGCGTGATCATCAGCTTCAGGAAGAGCGCGTCGAACGCCGCCCCGCGCGCCTGCCGCAGCTCCGCGAGCTGCGCCTCGGTGGCCATGCCGGGCATCGCGCCGTGCCCGCCCGCGCCGGCGCCGTGGTGCGGCCCGGAACCGCCGTGGGACTGCCCCGAACCGCCGACCGCGGCTCCCGCCTTGGCGTGCGTCGTCAGCCACCCCTCCATCGCCGTGATCTCCGGTCGCTGGGCCGCGGCGATCCGCTCCGCGATCCGTCGTACGCCCGTGGCCGCGGCCCGCTCCGGGGCCAGCGCGGTCATCACCAGCGCCTGCCGGTGGTGCTCGATCATCGCGTGGGCGTACGCCACGTCGGCCGCGTTGGGCGCGTCGCTCCCGCGCCGCTTCGCCGCCTCGGCGGGGGAGAGCGTGCGGGCCGCCTCCCCGGGCCGGCCGGGGGCCACCACGGACTCCGTCCGGCTCCCGGCCGCCGACCGCTCCGGCTCCGTGCAGCCGCCGAGCACCGCCGCCAGGGCGGCGGCCAGCGCCACGGCGGCGGTCCGGCCGGGCCGGGGAGCCTGGGGAGCACGGGTCGTACGGGCCGGGGTTGTCATGCGGCGGTGGAACACAGGGCCTCCTGTGACACACGGGAACGCTGAGCACCGCGCTCGGGCCGCGGCGCTCAACCCAACGGGAAAACCTCCGCTTCATGGTGGCCGCACTCTGTTGGTGTGTACATGCGAAGGGCGATACTGCCAGGCGTCGCGCGCCCGGCCGGGCCACCGCGACAGGCGCTCCACCGCTCGTTTCCCGTCCCTTTCGAACGGACCCGAGGGAGAACGCAGTGACGTCGTCGCATCACCCCCGAGGCCGGCCCAGAAGACGGCTGGCCGCCGCCGCGGCCGTCTGCGGCCTGGTCGCCACCCTGCTGACGGCCGGCCCCGCGGCGGCCATCCCCGACCCCGGTGACACCCCGCCCCCGCGCGAGCGGGTGTCGCAGGAGGTGGCGGCGAAGACCCGGGCCGCCATCGCCCGCGGCGAGGTGCCCGGCGTGGACCAGATCGTGCACAGCCGCAACGTCGAGCCGCTCGCCAACGTCCCCAAGGACGCCCTCCGGGACACCAACTCCGACCTCGCCTTCCAGGGCCGCTACGCCTTCGCCGGCAACTACGACGGCTTCCGGATCTTCGACATCGGCAACCCCGCCGCCCCCCGCACCGTCAGCCAGGTGCTCTGCCCGGGCGCCCAGAACGACGTCTCGGTCTCCGGCGACCTGCTCTTCCTGTCGACCGACTCCTCCCGCAGCGACGACTCCTGCGCCAGCACCAGCCAGCCGGCGACGGAGAAGTCCTCCTGGGAGGGCGTGAAGATCTTCGACATCAGCGACAAGCGCAACCCGCGGTACGTGGCCGCCGTCGAGACCGCGTGCGGCTCCCACACCCACACGCTGCTGCCCGAGCGGCGGGACGTCTACGTCTACGTCTCCTCCTACTCGCCCAGCGAGGCGTTCCCCGACTGCCGGCCGCCGCACGACGGCATCTCCGTCATCAAGGTGCCGCGCGCGGAGCCCGAGCGGGCCGCGGTCGTCGGGTTCCCGGTGCTCTTCCCGGACGGCGGCAACCCCGGCGGACCGGTGAACCCCGGCGTCTCCGCGACCACCGGCTGCCATGACATCACCGTCTACCCCAAGCTGCGGCTGGCCGCCGGCGCCTGCATGGGCGACGGCATCCTGATGGACGTCTCCCGGCCGGAGCACCCCCGCGTCCTCGACCGGGTGCAGGACAACGTCAACTTCGCCTTCTGGCACTCGGCCACCTTCAACGAGCGCGGCGACAAGGTCGTCTTCACCGACGAGCTCGGCGGTGGCGGCGCCGCCACCTGCAACGCCGAGACCGGCCCCGAGCGCGGCGCCGACGGCATCTACGACATCGTCGGCAAGGGCGACCGGCGCGAACTGGTCTTCCGCAGCTACTACAAGATCCCCCGGCACCAGGCCGACACCGAGAACTGCGTGGCGCACAACGGCTCGCTGATCCCGGTCAAGGGCCGCGACATCATGGTGCAGGCGTGGTACCAGGGCGGCGTCTCCGTCTGGGAGTTCACCGACTCCGCCCGGCCGAGGGAGATCGGCTACTTCGAGCGCGGACCGCTCTCCGCCGACACCGCCGTCGGCGGCGGTGCCTGGTCGGCCTACTACTACAACGGCCACATCTACTCGAACGACATGGTCAAGGGCCTCGACGTGCTGAGGATCGACGACCGGCGCACCGACGGCGCGCAGTGGGTGCGGATGCGGGAACTGAACGTCCAGACGCAGCCCGACTACCGCGCGCACCCGTAGACCGGGTCCTCACCGCTGCTCCACGGCGGGCGGCGGGACCCCCGCCTCCCAGTCCAGCCCGTACCGCTGGAACAGCTCGCGGCGCAGCCGCACCAGCGGCATCGGCGCGCCCGGCAGCAGCACCGCCACCACCGCGCCCATCAACAGGGCGCGCAGCAGCGGGTAGTCGGTGTCGGGGTCGGCGGAGCCGTAGCGCACCACGGTGTCCCGCAGCAGCGCGGCCAGCCGCTGCTGCTCGGGGCACTGCACGAAACCCTCGGCCTGGAGGATGCCCGCCATGTGCGTGCGCATCAGCACGGGCCGGTCGCGCGCCAGTCCGAGAATCGCGTCGATGGCGCGCGCGAGCCGCTCCCGGCCGTCTTCCGTGCGCGGCTCGCGCTCCAGTGCTTCCGCCAGGGTCAGATGCATCAGCCGGTGCACGGCCGACTGGAGCAACTGCCGCTTGCCCGGGAAGTAGTACGACACCAGCCCGCGTGCCGAGCCCGCCCGATCGGCGATGTCCGCCAGGGTGGTCGCCTCGTAGCCGCGCTCTCCCACGAGATCGACCGTCGCCTGGAGCAGGCGTTCGCGGGAACGTCGGCGCAACTCTTCATTGACCGATGCGCTGCGCGGGGACATGCTGTAACTCCTGCGTTGACTGGCTCCGAGCCAATATACTCAGTGAGTCGCCGGCGCCCGCCCTGAGCAGGGCGATGCCGGGCGCGACGCCGTCTCGGGCGACGCGGGGGATCGTCCGAGACGGCTCTTTCGCCTGCGCGGGAACGCCGCCGCCCCTCTCGGCCGACGACCCGTGCGCCGCCCGGCGCGGGCCCGGCCGGTCAGTCGCCCCGGCCGCCGCCGCTGTCCCCACCCGCGCTGTCGCCCCCCTCTCCGTCGAGGAGATCGAGGACCGGCCGCAGCGCGGCGGGGCGCCGCTCCACCGGCAGGTGCTCCACGAAGCGCACCGCGCAGCCGATCGCCGCGGCCCCCGCGTCCGCCCGGGTGTCGTCCCCCACCATCAGGACGTCGGCCGGGTCCAGCCCCAGCGCCGCGCACGCCGCCGCGAAGATCCGCGGATCGGGCTTCTGCGCGCCGTACTCGTACGACAGCAGATACGCGTCCACGTAACCGTCCAGCCCGTGCCGGCGGAAGACCGGCCGCAGGTCCCAGCCGATGTTGCTCACCACCGCCACGCCCACCCCGCGCTCCCGCAGCCCGCGCAGCACCTCCACGGTGTCCGGGTACGGGTGCCACGCGTCCGGCTCCATGTGCCGCTCGTACAGCGGGTCGTACAGCTCGGGCCAGGGCAGCCCGGCCTCGCGCGCCAGCCCCACATAGGTGCGGCGGTGCAGATCGGCCGAGCGGTCCCGGGCCTCCCACAGCGGGGCCAGATGGGGCGGCATGGTCCGCGGCGAGGAACCGCCGGGCAGTGCGCCGGCCTCCGCCAGCCGCTCGGCCCAGCGCGCCCGTTCCTCCGGCGGCACGGTGATGCCGCAGCGGTCCAGCGCGGTACGGAGCCAGGACTCGACCGGCTCGACGCGCAGCAGGGTCCCGGAGAAGTCGAAGAGCACACCCTTGATCGCCATGGCGGCGATCCTTCACGGTCGGCGGGGGCCGGGCAAGGGGCCGCCCGCGCGCCGGCCGGGCCGCCACCACAGCGCCGCGGCGGCCAGCGCCACCCCCAGCAGCCAGCCGCCCAGCACGTCCGTGAACCAGTGCACCCCCAGGTAGACGCGGGTGAAGCCGACGCCCAGGACCGAGACCACCGCGAGGCCGGCGGCCGCGGCCCACCACGGCCCGCGGCCGCCGCGTACGGCCGTCGCGCCACGCTGCCCCGGTGTGCCGCGCCGCGCCGTCGTGCCGTGCCGTGCCGACGTGCCGCGCGTGCCCCGGGCCGGCACCAGACACAGCAGCAGACAGCAGGTGAACGCCGCCGTCATGGCGTGCCCGGACGGAAAGGCGGCGAAGTTCGCGGTGTCCAGCGGCTCCGGCCAGGTCGGCCGGGCGCGGTCGACCAGCCACTTGAAGAGCTGCTGGACGAGCCCGGCGCCGATGGCCCACGCGCCCAGCCACAGCGCCGTACGGCGCGCCCCGCGCCACAGCAGGACCCCCACCGTCAGCGCCGTGAGGGCGCGCATGGCCCACGGGTCCCACACCCAGTCGGTCAGCACGCGGTTGGCCCGGGTCCAGCCGGGGTGGGCGTGCGCCACCCGGTGCAGCCGGTCCGCGACGGTGTGGTCCAGGGACATCAGCGGCGCCCATTCGACCGCCACCAGCGCGAGCAGCAGGCCGAAGAGGGCCCCGGCGACACCGGCCGTCGCCGGGACGGCGGGGGCCGGCCGCGGCTCGGGACGGGCCGGCGCGGGGCGGTCCGGCGAGGCGTCGGACGAGAGGGGCGGCGGCGTTCCCGCGCAGGCGAAAGAGC
>NZ_JBPQTV010000103.1:0-19583 GCF_051386515.1 Streptomyces sp. URMC 123
GTGCCGTACGGGGGCGGCGCCGGCGACGCGGAGGGCACACCGCCCGACTGGGTGGCCGAGTGGCTCTCGGGCCACCGGCAGCGCGCCGGCCCACCGGGGGAGGGCCGGGCCGGCGGCTCGCCGGAAGGGAGCCCCGACGGGGCCCGGGTGGGGGACGCCCCGCCCGGGCCGGCCGGGGCCGCGGACCCGGCGGCGGCCCGGCGGCGCGCCGAGCGGCGGGCGGAGCGGGTCGCGTCCGGCGCGAGCGAGTTGGAGCAGCGGCTGACCGATCTGGTGCGCGGCGGACTGGCGGGCGCCGACCGGGCGGGGTACGCCGCGTGGGAGGAGACGGCCGCGCGCATGGTGGACGCCCAGGCGCCGGGCCTGGCGGCGCGCGTACGGGAGTTGGGGGCGATCGCCGCCTCCGGCCCGGGCTGGCCGGCCCGGCTGCTGGAGGAGTGCGCGCTGACGCATCTGCTGGGACGGGCCGCCTCGCGGGTGTCCCGGCTGCCCGAGCCGCTGGCGGCGACGGTCCGGGCCCGGGTCGGCTTCACGCTCAGGGAGGCGGAGCTGTTCGCCACGGCGGACGCGGTGGTGCGGGACCGGTGGCTGGTGCTGGGGGCGCGGGACACGGTGGACGACCGGATGACCACCCGGCGGGTCTGGCTTCGCGGGGAGGCATCGGGGCGCCCGGCCCTCGTGCTCGCCTTCGGCCCGGCGGGCCGGGAGCCGGACCTCCTCCTGAGCGCGGGGACGGTGGTGGACGCAGAGCTGGCCTTCCACCCCGGCGCCCGTCCCCTGCGGGCCGCGCTCGGAGCCCCGCTCGCGCCCCCGGACGCCCGTACGCCACCGGGCGGGCCGCCGCCACCGGGGTGCGGTGCGGCGGAGGCCCTGGCCTCGTACGGGGAGGCGCTGCGGGACGACCCCTGGCTCGACGCCTGGCCGGTGGTGCTGTCGGGGGTGATACCGATCCCCGGCGAGGACGGCTGGCAGCTCGCCGACGAGCGCGGCGACGCGGCCCTGCCGATCGATCCGCGCCGCTCGGGCCGGCCGGAGCTGTGGCGGCTGCCGGCCCTGTCCGGCGGCGGCCCCCTCACGGTCTTCGGCGAGTGCGGCCACCGGGGGTTTCTGCCCCTGACGGCGTGGTCCCCCGAGACGGCGGAGGTGGTGCCGCTGTGAGCGCGTGAGCGCGGGCCGGTGCGCGTCCCGGCTGGGCACCTCGCTCGGGGGGCGCCCGCGTATGCCACCGCCGCGCCATGGGTTGCCGCGCCGGAGCGGCCCGGGGGGTGCCATCGGCTCTGAGCCGAGGTGCGCCGGACTCGCCACGAGGCACCGCAGACAGGGATCAGCCGTACGCGGGCACCAGCAACAGGGACACGGGAGAAGGGCTCATGACCGTCACGACACGCGCGACCGCTTCCGACACCGCGGAGCCGCCCGACGCCACCGGCCGACGCGGGGTGGCCGACGTCGCCGACACCCGCGAGGCCCCCAGCGCGACCGAGAGCCCCGAGCCCGGGCACGCCTCCACCGCGCCCACCGGGCCGGCCGCCCCCGACCCCCGTACGCCGGACATGGGCCAGCCCGGCAAGATCCCCACCACGGCCGGCGGGCCCGAGCCCAGGAGCACCCCCCGCTCCACCGCCGCGACCACGGGGGCGGCCGCCCCTGACCCCCGCGAGGCCGACTTCCGTACGCCGGAGGCGAACCACCCCGACGCGACCAGGGGCGCCTCCCCGGCTTCCACCGCGCCTCCCGGGCCCGTCGGCCCAAGCCCTCGCGAGCCCAGCCACCACGGGCCGGATGCGGGCCACCCCGGCCTGGGCCCCAACACGGCCAACGGCCCCGAGCCCGAGAACGCCTCCAGGGCCGCCGCGGCCACCGGGCCGGCCGACCTCGGTGCCCGCGAGGCCGGCGCCCGTGAGCCGGACGCTAGCCACCCCGGCGAGGTAGGCGCCGCGCGCTGGGGGGAGTTGGTCGCCGCCGCGCTGTTGGGGACGGAGCGGCGCTCGCCGCCCGTGCCGCTCCAAGGGCGGTCCGCGCCCGCCGCGCTGCTCGACGCCGCCGCGGTGAGCACCGTACGCCGGCGGGCGGGGCTGCGCCCGGCCCCCGCCCGACCCCGGCCCCGGCCGGCGCCCGAGGACGCCCGGCCGCCCCTGCCCGCCGCCGCCCGCCGGCGGCTCGCCGCGCTGCTGGCCGACCGGGCGGCCCCCGGCCGGAGCGGTGGCCGGCGGGGCGCCGCCGTCGACCTCGTGGAGTTGCTCCCGCAGTGGCTCGCGGCCGCCAACGACCAGGGCTTCCGAGCACCGGCGGAGCTGCTGCCGGCGCTGCTGGAAGCGGCCCGGGCCCGTACGGATCTGCGGCCCGGGGCCCTGACGCTCGCCGGTCCGCGCGGACTGTGGCTGGCCGGGCTCAACCCGGAGTGGCGGTTCGCACTGCGGAGTACGGCGCCCTTCACCGTCGCGGCGGTCCTCGGGCCCGCGCCCCCCGAACCGGCGGCTTCCACGCCGACGCCCGGCCGGCAGCCGCCCGCCACCAGCCCGCCCACCGAACGCGCCGAAGACACCGGGAACGATCCGGAGCGGGTGCGGCGACTCTGGGAGGAGGGGCTGTTCGCCGAACGCGTCGCCCTGCTCGCCGCCCTGCGCGAGCGGAACCCCGCCGCCGCGCTCGCCCTGCTCGATTCCACCTGGGCGAGCGAACGGCCGGAGGACCGGCTGATGTTCGTCGACACCCTGCGCACAGGGCTGTCGCCGACGGACGAGCCGTTCCTGGACCGGGCGCTGGCCGACCGCAGCCGCACGGTACGGGCGCTGGCCGCGGAGTTGCTCTCGGCCCTCCCGGGTTCGGCGCTCGCGGCCCGCATGGCCCGGCGGGCCGCGTCCTGCGTGTCCCTGGACCGTACGGGTCTGGGTCCCGGCGGCGACGGGGCCGGCGGGCCGGGCGCGGTCGTGGTCGTCGAGGCCCCGCACGAGTGCGACGCCGCCATGCGGCGCGACGGGGTGGTCCCCGACCCGCCGGCCGGCTGCGGGGAGCGCGCCTGGTGGCTGGGCCAGCTCGTGGAGGCGGCGCCGCTCGGCATCTGGGCGTCACGCCTGGGCGGCCGGAGCCCGGCCGAGATCGTCGCCCTGCCCGTCGCCGACGCCTGGGGGCCGGAGTTGCACGGCGCGTGGTGCCGGGCGGCGGTCCGCCAACGGGACCGGGAGTGGGCGCGGGCGCTGCTCGGCTGCCCCACGGGCGCGGCCCCGGACGTGTCGCCGGGCAGGCGGGCGCAGTTGCTCACCGTGCTGCCGCCGGACGAACGGGCGGGGTGGGTGGCCGGGTTCATCGCCGCGCACGGGCTGTCGGACGCGTTCCAGCTCCTCGGCGGGTGCGCGGTGCCGTGGGCCGGGCCGCTGGGCCGGGCGGTCGTGGACGCGCTGGACATCGCCCGGGACGCGGGCAGTTACCCGTGGAGCTTCAGCGGGGTGATGGGCCTGGCCGAGCGGTGCCTCGACCCGGGCGAGGCGGACCGGCTGGAGGTGCTGACGGCGATACCCGAGGAGGCGGAGGAGGCGGCGCCGGGGGCGGGCGGCTACTGGTCGGAGGCGTTCCGTCGACTTGTCGACACCCTGCGGCTGCGCGCGGCGATGCGGGCGGAACTGGGCCTGACCTGACCGGCCCCGTCACACGGCGGGGCGCCCCGCCACACCGCGGGCTCCCCCGTCACACCGCGAGCTGGCGCACGTGCTCCCGCACCCAGGTCACCACGTCGCCCGTCGGCGTCCCGGGGGTGAAGATCGCGGCCACGCCCTGCTCCTTGAGCGGAGCGATGTCCTCCTCGGGGATGATGCCGCCGCCGAAGACCTTGATGTCCTCCGCCTCCCGCTCGCGCAGCAGTTCCAGCACCTTCGCGAAGAGCGTCATGTGCGCGCCGGAGAGGATGGAGAGACCGATCGCGTCGGCGTCCTCCTGGATCGCCGTGTCGACGATCTGCTCGGGCGTCTGGTGGAGCCCGGTGTAGATGACCTCCATACCGGCGTCGCGCAATGCCCGGGCGATGACCTTGGCCCCGCGGTCATGGCCGTCGAGCCCCGGCTTGGCCACCACCACGCGGATCGGACCCGACACACCCATCACTGCCTCCATGGGACGAATGAGGTACGGAAGGCGCGCATCCGCGCGCACCGCACCCGGGAGTGAACGAACGTTATCTCCAGCATCCCCCACCGGGCAGTTTCGCGGCGAGGGGGGAGGGGGAAATCACACATGGGACAACACGTTCACCACACGGTGTGCCGCGCGTCGGCGGACACGCCGAGGGGAGCCGCAGCGGGGAAGCAGCCGCATCACCGCGCCGTCAGCCGCACGGCACGGTGATGCGGCGGTTCTCGAACATCCCGGGCGCCGGTGCGATCGGACCGGCGCGCCACCGAAGGTCATCGGGCGTCGTCGAAGGTCGTCGCACGCTGCCGCATGCCGCCGGAGGTCATCGGGCCTCGTCGAGCGCCGCTGCCGATCGAGTGTCGTCGAGCTCCGGTGCGCCGGAGGCGCCACGGCCCGGCGGGGCGCGCCCTCCGCACCGGCCTGGCCCCCCGCGATCGCATCGCGACCGGCCCGGTCGATCTTCGCGACGGCTGCCCACCACGGGGGCTCACGGAGACTGCGACCGGTCGGCCGTGCGCCGTTCTCAGGAGGTCGGCCATGCGGTCTCTGCACTTTCCGCTCTTTCCACCCTTGGCAGCCTTGGCGCGCATAGCGCCCTTGGCACCCTTGGCGTCCTTGGCGCCGTTCGCTCTGCTCGCCCGCTCTCCGCGCCTTCCGCGCTTCCCCCGCATCCCCTACGCCCCGCCCTCGGGCGCACTCGTTCGGGCGACCGTCCTCGATCTGATGATCCTGGCCGGCCATGTGCTGCTGTACCCCACAGGGATGCAGCAGGAGCGGGTGGTCCACCGGACGCCGGCGCCGCTGCCCGCCGCCACCGACCGCCCGCCGGTGCTGCTGCTGCACGGCTTCATCGACAACCGCTCCGTCTTCGTGCTGCTGCGGCGCTCGCTGCTCCGTCACGGCTGGCGGCATGTCGAGGCGCTCAACTACTCGCCCCTGCTGTGCGACGTCCGCGCCGCCGCCGAGTTGCTCGGCCGCCATGTGGACCGGATTCGCGCCCGCACCGGGCACGAGCGCGTGGACATCGTGGGCCACAGCCTGGGCGGGTTGATAGCGCGCTACTACGTGCAGCGGCTCGGGGGCGACCAGCGGGTGCGCACCCTGGTCACGCTCGGCACCCCGCACTCGGGGACCCGGGCGCTGCCGCTGGGGTCCGCGCACCCCATCGTCCGGCAGATGCGGCCGGGCTCCGATGTGATCAGGGAGTTGGCGCTTCCCGCGCCCGACTGCACCACGCGATTCATCAGTTTCTGGGCCGAATTGGACCAGATCATGGTGCCCGCGGAGACCGCCCGGGTGGATCATCCGGACCTCCTGGCGCACAACGTGCGGGTGAGCGGCATCGGCCATCTCGCGCTGCCCGTGCACGGTGCCGTCGCCGCCGGTGTGCGCCAGGCCCTGGAGGACGCCGACGCCGGAACCGGTCCCACCGCCACCGCCTCCGTCGCCTGAGCCGCCGCCGGTCCGGGCCGCCGCTCAAGCGAGTCCCGACCGAGCCGCGACCGGCCGACCCCCACCCCGCGAGCCGTGCGCCCTCCGCCACGCGAGCGAATCTCCCCCACCGCCCGAGCGAATCGAACAATTCCCGAACGAACTGCCAAGACCACGTCAGCAGTCCACCGAAAGGCGGCTAAATGCCCGTTCCTTGGGGCTGTGAAACCTACGGAAGATTGTCGCCGTCGCATACCGCCGGGTACAGTCGCCGCTAATCCTCCTGCTGCCGAGGCGAAAGAGACGTTGGTGGTGAACGACCGTCACCCGTCAGGGGTCTCGACCCCGGCGGCCCCCGCTTCCGACGCCTCGTACGGGGACTATCCGGCGTACGGGCAGACGTATGAGCAGCAGGGCGCGACGAACGGCTTCGCCGGTTACGACGGCTACGCGACCGGCACCTTCGACCACCTCGGCACCGCGTTCGGCGCCTCCTCCGACACCTACGGCGGCTCGTACGACACGGGTTCCCCGTCCGGCGGGTACGACACCTACGGCGGGGCGCACCACGCCGCCTATGGGACGGACCAGTACGACACGGGCGGTTACGAGGCCGCGTCGATGTGGCCGGCGGCCGGCTACCAGCCCACCGTCGTCGGCATTCCGGCGCCGTCCGAGCAGGACCACGCGGTCACCCAGCACTGGGACACCACCGGCTGGGACACGGCCGTCGCCCCCGAGACCGGCCAGTGGGACACCTCCTCCTACGCGACCGTCGACCAGGAGCCGGGCGCGACCCCCGAGAACCACACCGCGGGCACCGCCACCGGCCACAACGGCGCCGCCACCGGCCCGGGCACCGGCGCGAGCGGCGCCGACGGCGCCGGATACGACACCGGCGGCTACGACATCAACTCCTGCCCCACCGCCACCTGGGACACCAGCGCCTACGCCGCGGCCGAGACCCAGACCTTCGTGGCCCTGCCCCTCGACGAGCACATCACCGGCGTCACCCACGGCACCGGCTTCGGCGGGGTCGCCCCCGCCGGGGAGCCGGGCGACGACGACGCCGCCCCGGACGCGGGCCCGGCGACCGCCGGCGCCGCCGCGGGCGGCGGGCGCGCCGCGAGCCGGGCGGCGAACCGCGCCTCCTCCGGCCGCTCCGGCGGCCGCAGCCGCCGCCGCTCCCCCGCCAAGCGCTCCGCGCTGCTCACCGTCGCCGTTCCGTCCGTCGCCGTGATGGGAGTGGCCGGCATCGCCGCCGCCTCGGTCAGCGCGGGCGCCGGCGGCGACAAGGAGGCGGCGAAGACCACCCAGGCCGTGGCCGACCCCAGCGCCATCAAGCCCGCGGCGGCCAACAGCAAGCTGGACACCCAGCTGGCCAGCCTCACCGCGGACGCCGACGACTTCGCCAACCGCGCCAGCCGCACCCAGGAGCGGATCGACCTCCAGCAGCGGCAGGCGGAGGAGAAGAAGCGCAAGGAGGAGGAGGCCGCGCGCAAGGAGGCGATGCGGCCCAAGTTCGCCCTGCCGGTCTCCCAGCACGGCCTGAGCGCGCAGTACGGGCAGGCGGGCGTCAACTGGATGTCCCTGCACACCGGCATCGACTTCCCCGTCGCCTACGGCACGCCGGTGATGGCGGCCACCGACGGCACGGTGCGCACCCAGTACAACGTCGCCTACGGCAACATGGTGATCCTCACCGCCCCGGACGGCACCGAGACGTGGTACTGCCACCTCAGCAGCGCCAAGGTCCGCTCGGGCAAGGTGAAGGCCGGCGACGTCATCGCCTACTCCGGCAACTCCGGCAACTCCACCGGCCCGCACCTGCACTTCGAGGTGCGCCCCGCCGGCGGCTCGGCCGTCGACCCGCTGCCGTGGCTGCGCTCGCACGGCCTGGACCCGACGTAGCCGTCACCGCGTAACCGCCACGCTCCAGGGGCGGCCGGCCGGAACCGGCGGCCCCGCCACGCCCGGCGGGCGGCCGCACCCGGCCGCCCCCGCACGGCCGACCGCTAGAGCTTCTCCACCGGCGCGTAGCGCAGCAGCAACCGCTTCGGCTTCTCGTCGCCGAAGTCGATCGTCGCCTCGGCCGCGTCCCCGCTGCCCTTCACCGCCACGACCGTGCCCAGCCCGAAGCTGTCGTGCGTGACCCGGTCGCCCGCCGACAGCGCGACGACCGGCCGCTCCTGGGCGCGCCGCGTCGCGAAGCCCTTCGCCCCGCCCGCCCGGCGCGAGGCCGACAGCGAGGACGACAGGGACGCCGCCACCGAGGACGCGCCGCCCCCTGCCATCGCGCCCATGGACGCGGAGGGCGCGGAGGAACCCGTCCGCTTCCAGTGCACGTACTGGGCGGGGATCTCCTCCAGGAACCGCGACGGCGGGTTGTAGGAGGGCTGGCCCCAGGCGCTGCGCAGCGTCGAGCGGGTCAGATACAGCCGCTCCCGGGCGCGGGTGATGCCCACGTACGCCAGCCGCCGCTCCTCCTCCAGCTCCTTGACCTGGCCGAGCGCCCGCATGTGCGGGAAGACGCCGTCCTCCATGCCGGTGAGGAACACGACGGGGAACTCCAGGCCCTTGGCCGTGTGCAGCGTCATCAGGGTGATGACCCCGCTGCCGTCCTCGTCCTCGTCGGGGATCTGGTCGGAGTCCGCGACCAGCGCCACCCGCTCCAGGAAGTCGGCGAGCGTGCCCGGCTCGTCCTCCGCGCGCTCCTGCTCGAACTCCAGGGCCACGGACGCGAGCTCCTGGAGGTTCTCCACCCGGGTCTCGTCCTGCGGGTCGGTGGAGGCCTGGAGCTCGGCGAGATAGCCCGTGCGCTCCAGCACGGCCTCCAGCACGGTGGCCGGGCCGGCGCCGGACTCGACGATCGTGCGCAGCTCCTCCAGCAGGGTGTTGAACCGCTTGACGGCGTTGGCGGAGCGGGCCGCCATGCCGTACGCGTCGTCGACGCGGCGCAGCGCCTGGGCGAAGGAGATCTTCTCGCGCAGCGCGAGGGCGTCGATCATGGCCTCGGCGCGCTCGCCGATGCCCCGCTTGGGGACGTTGAGGATGCGGCGCAGCGGGACGGTGTCCTCGGGGTTGGCCAGCACCCGCAGATACGCGAGGACGTCGCGGACCTCCTTGCGCTCGTAGAAGCGCACGCCGCCGACGACCTTGTAGGGCAGGCCGACGCGGATGAAGATCTCCTCGAAGACCCGGGACTGGGCGTTGGTGCGGTAGAAGACGGCGACGTCGCCGGCCTTGGCCTCGCCCGCGTCGGTGAGCCGGTCGATCTCGTCGGCGACGAACTGCGCCTCGTCGTGCTCGGTGTCGGCGACGTAGCCGGTGATCGACGCGCCGGCGCCGGCCTCGGTCCACAGGTTCTTCGGGCGGCGGTTCTCGTTCCGCTCGATGACGGCGTTGGCGGCGCTGAGGATGGTCTGCGTGGAGCGGTAGTTCTGCTCCAGCAGGATGGTCGTGGCGTCCGGGTAGTCCTCCTCGAACTGGAGGATGTTGCGGATGGTGGCGCCGCGGAAGGCGTAGATCGACTGGTCGGCGTCGCCCACGACGCACAGTTCGGCGACGCCCATGTGCTCGTCGGCGCCCGCGTACGCGTCGGGGGCGGCCTCCGTCAGCGGGTCGCCGGCCGTGCCCACCAGCTCGCGCACCAGGGTGTACTGGGCGTGGTTGGTGTCCTGGTACTCGTCGACCAGCACATGACGGAACCGCCGGCGGTAGTGCTCGGCGACGTCCGGGAACGCCTGGAGCAGGTGGACGGTGGTCATGATGATGTCGTCGAAGTCGAGGGCGTTGGCCTCGCGCAGCCGCGACTGGTAGAGGGCGTACGCCTGCGCCAGGGTCTTCTCGAAGCCGTCCGACGCCTGGGCGGCGAACGCCTCCTCGTCGATCAGCTCGTTCTTGAGGTTCGAGATCTTGGCGCTGAAGGACTTCGGCGGGAAGCGCTTGGGGTCCAGGTCGAGATCGCGGCAGACCAGGGCCATCAGCCGCTTGGAGTCGGCGGCGTCGTAGATCGAGAACGAGGACGTGAAGCCCAGCTTCTTGCTCTCGCGGCGCAGGATGCGCACACAGGCGCTGTGGAACGTCGAGACCCACATGGCGTTGGCGCGCGGGCCGACGAGCTCCTCGACGCGCTCGCGCATCTCGCCCGCGGCCTTGTTGGTGAACGTGATTGCGAGGATCTGGCCGGGGTGCACGCCCCGGGCGCCCAGCAGATAGGCGATGCGGTGGGTGAGCACCCGGGTCTTGCCGGAGCCGGCGCCCGCGACGATGAGCAGCGGGGAGCCGGTGTGCACCACGGCGGCGCGCTGCTGCTCGTTCAGCCCTTCGAGCAGCGCGGCGGGGTCGACGGCGGGCCGGGGCGCGCCGTCGCGGTAGTACGGCTCCTGGGGTACGGGCGCGCCGAAGGCCCCGCCGAACAGATCGGCGGGCTCGGCGGAGTCCTCGGGCAGGGGGGCCGCGCCCGTCGGCTCGTCGTCCTCGGGCGGCGGGGGCTCCTCCTCGGAGGGCTCGAGGTTCGCCAGGAAGCTGTCGTCAAAGAGGCTGCTGCTCATCGCCCACCGAGTCTAGGCGGCCGCACTGACACACCACACCGGTTCCGGAAGATCACTCCGAGTCCCCGGACCGTTACGGTCGCAACGTCCGATGGCCGGCCGAGGGCGTACGAGGGTGCGCCGGGGCAAAGGTAACGGAATGGTTTCGGGCATATCGCACACTGTCTTCACACCGGCCCCACGGTTTGGCTACGGTGCTCGCTCAGGTGGTCCGCGTCCCGTCGGCGGCCGGTGCCGGCACGGGCCCCTCCGTCACGTCCGGCCCCTGCCCGGCCCGAAGGCCGTCCGACAGGCGGTGCACGGCAGACGGTCCACGGAAGGAGCCGCTGCCGTGGCGTCGCACCGCAAACCACGGACCCGGGAGCCGCTCGACCCGGCCGGAGCCCCGGCCGGGGTCCCGACCGGAGTCCCGGCCGAGGTTCCGGGCGGGGGTCTCCCACCCGTGCCCGGGTTCGCTCCCGCGTCTTGGCTCCCGCAAAGTGGAGGCGGATTGCCGGGGGATTCCGCGGGCGGTCCCGCGTCCGACGCGGAGGCGGTGCGGCGCAAGGTCGCGGAGCTGTACGCGCGGGCCGGCGGCGGCGAGCCGCGGCGCGGCCGGCGGGCGGCCGTGCCCGGCCCACGGCGCGGGGAGCGCGGGGAGCGCGGGGAGCGCGCCGAGCGGGAACCGGAGCGGGCCGGTGCGGGCGCGGCGGACCCCCGGGCGCCCCTGCGGGCCCGCAAGCGGGAGGCCCAGCGCAAGCTCACCGAGGCCCGCGAGCTGCTGGCGCAGGCGCCCACCGCGGCCCCGTGGCCCCCGCTGCCGGCCTGAGAGCCCGTAACCGCCCCCACGCTCCCGGCCGGGAGCCGGCGCCTCATGCCCGGCCCGGAGCCGGCGCCTCACGCCCGGAACGAGCCGCCCTTCCGCCCGAGCGGGGCGCAACCCTCAGCCCCGAAACGAGCCGCCCTCGCACCCGAGCGGAGCTCCCCTCACGTCCAGAGCAGGGCGATGAAGACATTGGCCGTCGTGAGCAGGCCCACCGCGCCGAACGCCCCCTTGGCCACCCGCTCCTCGTCCCGCTTGACGTAGACCAGCGCGAGGATGACGACGAGCAGCGCCATCTTCACGCCGATCTTGACGTTGTTCACCGTCTGGTCGTCGGCCTGGTTGAGGCCGACCAGGGCGACGCCCGTGATCAGCATGGTCAGGGCGCCGTGCAGCATGGCCGGGGTGAAGCGGGCCGCCCCCGCACTCATCGCCTTCATCTGCGTGAGGAAGCCGCCGAGCAGCGACGCGATGCCGATGATGTGGAGACCGACGACGATCTTGATGAGTACGTCCATGAGGCCGGAGCCTAACCGGACCCATAGCACCGGCCCTCACCCAGGTCGGCCTCATCAGCCGCTTCGGTCACGGCTGCGCCGCAAACCGCTGACACCTCAGGGACTCACCCGTCACTTCTGCGCACGGCGGCACCTAAACCCTTCAGCTCCGATCATTTCGGCTCGCGGCCGTGACCCTCAGGTTTAGCGTCCTTTCCGCAGGTGGCCGACTCCCCACGGCCGTCCGGGACGACCGGACGGCTGTCGGCCGCCCCACCGAAAGATCCGGCGGCGGGTCGCGCTCCCCCCTGTACGGGCCGCCGCCGGACGCACGGAAGGGAGGGACCGCCGCTGTGGCCTCGCACCGGAAGCCCAAGCAGCGATTGATCTCCGGCGGCACCGCGCGTACGGCGGCGACACTCGCCATCGCCGGGGCCGCCACCGCCACCGTCCTCGAGGGCGGCTCGCACGCCGCCCCCCGGCCCACCCCCGCCCAGGTGCGGACCGAGGTGGACCGGCTGCACCACGAGGCGGAGGAGGCCACCGAGAAGTACAACGGGGCCAAGGAGGCCGCGGACAAGGCCCGGCGGTCGCTGGACGCGCTGCGCGACGAGGCGGCCCGGAGAACGGGCGAGCTCAACGCCGCCCGGAACGCGATCGGCTCGATGGCGACGGCGCAGTACCGTTCCGGCGGGGCCGTGGACCCCACGATGCACCTGGTCCTCTCGTCCTCCCCGGACCAGTACCTGGAACGGGCGTCGCGCGTGGAGCGGGCCGGCAGCCGGCAGGCCGCCGCCGTCGCCGACATCCACCGCAGGCTCCGCGGGATCGAGCAGCTCAGGGAGCGGGGCGCCGAGCGGATGCGGGAGCTCAAGGAGCGCCAGGCGGCGCTGGCGAAGCACAAGGCGGCCATCAACGGGAAGCTGGCCGAGGCCGAGCGGCTGCTGGACCGGCTGACGGCCGCCCAGCGCGCCGCCGTGCTGGCCCGGGACGGCCACGGCGGGGGCCGGGCGGGCGGCACCGGGGCCGCGGCCGCGTCGTACGCCCGCGCCGACCGCGGCGCGGCGCGTGGCGCCCCGCTGACCGCCCCGGGCACCCGGGCCGCCCAGGCCATCTCCTTCGCCTACGGCGCCATCGGCAAGCCGTACGTGTGGGGCGCCACCGGCCCCTCGGCGTTCGACTGCTCGGGGCTGACCCAGGCCGCCTGGCGGGCCGCCGGGGTGGAGCTGCCGCGCACCACGTATACGCAGATCAACGCCGGACAGCGGGTGTCACGGGGCGAACTGGCCCCGGGTGACCTCGTGTTCTTCTACTCGGGGATCAGCCATGTGGGGCTGTACATCGGCAACGGGCAGATGATCCACGCGCCGCGGCCGGGCGCGGCCGTGCGGATCGCCCCGGTCGACTCCATGCCGTTCGCGGGTGCCACGCGCCCGGCGTGAGGTCGACGCGGAACGCCGGCGGCCGCCCCGGGACGGCCCGGGCCGTCCGGGGCCGACCCGGGCACCCGTTATCGACCGCTCCGGAACACCGTCGGCCGCCCCACGGCACCCGGGCTCACCTCAGGACGGCGCCCGGGCTCACTTCAGGATGGTCGTCAGCCACCGGAAGACGTCCGGCACCTGGCTCTTCCAGACCGCCGTGCCGTGGCCGCCGGCGTTCGGCGAGATGCGGACCACCTTCACCGTGGTGGGCGCCTTGGCCTCCTTCTGGAGGGCGAGCCCCGACTCATACCCGTCGCCGGGCGCGCCGGACAGGTAGAGGGCGGTGCGCGGCGGGGTCTTGGCCGTCGTCTCCCGGAGGATGTTGAGCAGGTCGTGCCGGCGCCGCAGCTCCGGGTCCTTGGCGGTGAGCGAGTCGGGCTCGGCGGCCGGGTCGTTGTAGCCGGACAGGCCCACGCCGGCGCGGTAGCGGTCCGGGTGGGACAGGGCCAGCTTGGCGGCGCAGTGGGCGCCGGCGGAGTAGCCGAGGGTCGCCCAGTGGTCGGGCTTCTCCTCGGCCCGGAAGGTGTCCAGCACCATGTCGCGGACGTCCACGCTCAGCCAGCTGTCGGCGTTGACCTGGCCCGGCACGTTGGCGCAGCCGGTGTCCTTGCCGCCCAGGATCATGGTGCGCGGCGCCACCAGGATGAAGGGCGCCACCTCGCCCTTCTCCATCAGCGGCTTGATCTGCTCATGCGCCTTGAGGGTGCCGAGCCAGGCCTTGGCGGAGCCGGGGTAGCCGGGCAGCATCTCCACGACGGGGAACTTCTTGTCGCGCCAGGCGGGGTCGTCGTACTGCGGCGGCAGCCAGACGTAGACCTCGCCCTCGACCCCGGAGATCCGGCCCTTGAGCTCGGTCTTGAGCACCCCCTGCCCCAGCACCGGGTCGGTGGCCGGCTCGAACTTCTGCTTGACCTTCGGGCGGTCGGCGGCCTTCTTGCCGCCGGTGCCGTCCGGGCCGAGGTCCTTGGCCGCCTTGACGTGGCTGCCGGTGCCGAGCAGGTCGTCCCAGGAGTCGTAGAGGCTGTTGGCGTTGTTGACGGCCACGAAGACCGTCAGGACGGCGGTGGCCTGGCAGAACAGCAGCATCAGCAGCCGGGCGAGCTGCCGCAGGAACCTGGGGCCGCCCATGCGGCCCCAGAGCGCCAGCGGCAGCGCCAGCGCGAGGACCACCAGCACGAGCGTGGTGACGAAAAAGGGCGTCCCCGTCAGACTCATCGAGCTCTCGCCTTTCCGGATCATGGGCATGGTGCGTGGGCCCACACGGAAATGAGAGCCTCTCCTTCCACGCAGATGCTGTCCGGGCCGCCGAGGTTCCCCTCGTCAACGAGCTGGGGCGGGACTCACACCCGCCTCACGACCACCGGGTCACACCCGGGTCGCACCCGGGTCACACCAGCCGGCGGGCCGTCGCCCAGCGGGTCAGCTCGTGCCGGTTGGAGAGCTGGAGCTTGCGCAGCACCGCGGAGACGTGCGACTCCACCGTCTTCACGGAGATGAACAGCTGCTTGGCGATCTCCTTGTACGCGTAGCCGCGGGCGATCAGCCGCAGCACCTCGCGCTCGCGCTGGGTGAGCCGGTCCAGGTCCTCGTCCACCGGCGGCGCGTCCGTGGAGGCGAAGGCGTCCAGGACGAACCCCGCCAGCCGGGGCGAGAACACGGCGTCTCCGTCGGCGACCCGGAACACCGCGTCCACCAGGTCGGCGCCGGTGATGGTCTTGGTGACATAGCCGCGCGCGCCGCCCCGGATCACCCCGATGACGTCCTCGGCGGCGTCCGAGACGGACAGCGCCAGGAAGCGCACCGGCCGCTCCGGGTCGGCCATCAGCGGGGCGGAGCGGCGCAGCACCTCGACCCCGCCGCCGCCCGGCAGGTGCACATCGAGCAGGACGACCTCGGGCCGGGTCGCCGCGATGACGGTGACCGCCTGCTCCACGTCGGCGGCCTCGCCGACGACCTCGACGCCCGTGCGGTCGGTGTCCCCGATCTCCGCCTGCACCCCGGTGCGGAACATCCGGTGGTCGTCCACGAGCACCACCCGCACCCGACGGTCCTCGCCCGCGGTCGTGCCGCCCGGCCCACTGTCGTTCATCTCCACTGCCCCTCGTATGCGTGTCACGAATGCCTGTCGGGTACGCGGTCGGGGACCGCCGCCGGGCGCCCTGCGGCTCCGGCGCGCCGCCCTGCTGGTACGGCCTGCGGCTCCGGCCGCGCCGCCCCCCCCCTCGTACGGCCTGCGGCTCCGGTCGCGCCGCCCTCCTCGTACGGTCTACGGCTCCGGTCGCGCCGTCCGTTCCATTTCGAGCTCCACCTCGGTGCCTCCGCCCGGTACGGGCCGCAGCCGCGCCGTGCCGCCGTTGCGCCGCATCCGGCCGATGATCGATTCTCGTACGCCCATCCGGTCCGCCGGCACCGCGTCCGGGTCGAACCCGGGCCCCCGATCCCGTACGAAGATCATCACCGCGTGCTCGTCGACCTCCGCGAAGACCTGCACGGGGCCGCCCTCGCCACCGTACTTGGCGGCGTTCACCATCGCCTCGCGCGCGGCCTGGATCTGCGCGGCCAGGCGCGCGGAATCCGACGTCCCGGCCAGCGGGCAGTCCCCCACGCACACGACCTCGACCGGCACCCCGTGGTGATCCTCGACCTCGGCCGCCGTGCGCCGGACCGCCTCCGCCAGGGTCTCCGGCTCGCTCTCCCCGTCCTCGCCGGTGCCCTCGGGCCGGTACAGCCAGGCGCGCAGCTCCCGCTCCTGGGCCCGCGCCAGCCGGGCGACCTCCCGCGGGTCCTCGGCGTTGCGCTGGATCAGGGTCAGGGTGTGCAGCACGGAGTCGTGCACATGGGCGGCGACCTCGGCGCGCTCCTGGGCCCGGATGCGCATCAGCCGCTCCTGCGAGAGGTCCTGCACCAGCCGCAGCAGATACGGGCCGGCCAGCAGCGCGATGCCGGCGACCACGGCGAGCGCGGCGGTGAGCACGCTGCCGAGCTGGTGGGCGGAGCCGCGGACCACGAGGAAGCCGGTCACGCCCAGGCCCGCCAGCAACACGCCGGCCGCGGCGCGCAGCACGGGCAGCAGCCGCCTGCGGCGGCCGACCTCCACCCAGCGGGCCCGCCGGGCGTTGTCGGCCTGCCGCCAGACGAGGGCCACACCGGCGCCGATCAGCAGGGTGGGCCAGACGTACGCGTTGGCCCGGCCGCCGGTGAACTGGGTGTTCCGGAGCACGATCGCCACGCCGACGACCAGGGTGAGCAGCGCGAAGATCTGTCCCTTGTCGGCCCGGCGGGCGATGCCGCGGCGCCGCCCGTCCGGCGCCGCCGCCCGGTCCCCGGCCTCGTGGGGGTCGGCCCCGCCCACGCCCAGCGGCACCACGAACCAGAACGCGGCGTACAGCAGGGCGCCGAGCCCGTCCACCACGAACAGTGCCAGGAACACGATCCGCACCCAGGCGACGGGCAGCCCGAGGTGCCCGGCGAGCCCGCGCGCGACACCGCCGACGAGCCGGCCCTCGGCGCTGCGGTAGAGCTTGCGGACGGGCGGCACGTCGGTCTCGGCCCCGGACCCGACGGCGTACGGGGGGCGGGCGCGGGATGCGGCGGCGGTCATGGGTCCGATCGTCACACGCCACGGCCCCACGGGACATCGGGGTGACCCCCGATCGCGCCCGAGGGTTGTCCCCCGGATCGGCCCGGAGATCCTGCTCCGGGTTACGCGGTTACGGGTTCGGGGTTACGGGTTCGGGGTTACGGGTTCGGGGTTACGGGTTCGGGGTTCAGGTTCCGGGTTCACGCTCCCGGCCGGGGAGGGCGCGCCCGGGGCCCTACGGGAGCCGCAGCCCGTCCCGCGCCTGGTCGAAGACCTTCTTGTACTGGTCCCAGCGGTCCTCCGGCGCGGACAGGTACAGCGCGTACTCCTTCTCCCCCTCGCGCCCGAACCCCAGGTCGATCGCGCGGTACCCCCGCGCCGTGCCCTTGAACGTGAACTCCCAGACCGCCGCGGGAATGCCGCGGAACGTGGTGCGCTGCATCCGCTCCCGCTTGTAGCCGGTCACCTGGCTCCTGGTCTGCGGCTCCAGCGACTCCCAGTGCGCCAGCGGGTCGGCGCCGGCGAAGTCCAGCACGTTGATCTTGAGATTGACCAGCCCCGTCGGGTCGATGTAGTCGATCTCCGTGGCGGAGGAGCGCTTGCGCTTCCAGCCGTCGGGGACGGGGACGGACACGCCGAGCTCCTGTTCCAGGGCCAGGTGGTAGCCCTTGGGCGGGAGCGGCGGCGTCGACGCCGGGGCGTCGGCCGTGGCCGGCTCGTCCTCCTGGGCCGCCGCCGTCCGCGCGTCGCCGGCCGGGCCGGCGATGCGGCCGTCGAGGACCACCACGGTGGCGCCCACGGCGAGGGCGGCGACGACCACGACCGACGCGGCCCAGAGGCCGAGGCGCCGGGCCCGGGAGCGCCGGTCCGACGGCGGCGCCGCGGGGCCGCCGGCCGGCGGGGTGGCGTCGCCCGCTCCGAAGTCGGCTGCCGGATTCGCTCCGGAGTTCACTCCGGCGCGCGTTCCGGGGTCCGGGTTCGCTCCGGGCGGCGGCGCGGGGTCCGCTCCGGGGGCCGCCGCGGCGGCCCGGGGGGCCCGGGTGGTCGTGGAGTCCCCGAAGGCCGTGGGAGAGCCGGTGGCGACGGTCGTGGCGGCCGTCGCGCGTCCCGTCGCCCCCGGGCCCGCCCCGACGTCCACATCGGCACCCGTGCCGGAGCCGGCAGCGGCCGCCACCGTGGCAGTGGCCTCGCTCGGCTCGCCGGCCCCGCCCGTCTCGCCCGCTTCGCCCGCCCCGTCCTCCGGGACGCCCGCCATCGCGGTCGTCAGCGTCTCCGCGTCGTCGGGCCCGGGCCCCGCCGCCGCCCGGCGCAGCAGCCGCTCCGCCTCCCCGGCGGCCGGCCGGTCCGCCGGGTCCTTGGCCAGCAGCCGCTCGATCAGCGGGGCCAGCGCCCCGGCGTTGCGCGGCGGCTCCAGCGGGTCGACGGCTATGGAGTACGCCGTTTCGATCGCCGTGTCCTTGCGGAACGGCGGTCGCCCCTCCACCGCCTGATAGAGCGTCGCGCCCAGCGCCCACAGGTCGGACGCCGGCCCGGGGCTGCCGCCGCGCACCCGCTCCGGGGCGATGTAGTCGATGGAGCCGATGAGTTCCCCGGTGCGGGTGAGCGTGGACGTGCCGGACGCCTGGGCTATGCCGAAGTCGGTCAGAACGATCCGGTCGTCCTCGCCGAGGAGCACGTTGCCCGGCTTGACGTCCCGGTGCAGCACCCCGGCGGCGTGCGCGGCCCGCAGCGCGGCGACCATGCCCAGGCCGATGCGCGCGGCCTCCCTCGGCCGGAGGAGGCCGTCCTCCTTGAGCACCTCGGCGAGCGTGCGGGAGCGGACGTACTCCATGACGACGCACGGCAGTCCGGCGTCCTCCACCACGTCGTACACCCCGACGACATGGCGGTGGCTGATGCGCGCGGCGGCGCGGGCCTCGCGGCGGGTGCGCTCGTGCAGCGTGGCGAGTTCGTCGTCGGCGAGGTGCGGGCGCACGTGCAGGCGCTTGACGGCCACGTGGCGGCCCAGCAGTTCGTCCTCGGCCCGCCAGACGGTGCCCATGCCACCGCGGCCCACGCGCTCCAACAGGCGGTACCGCCCGGCGACAAGCCGTCCCTCGTCCGACACTCGCGCCCCTCTACTGCTGCCCGTCCGCCATGGCAGGGTCACCTTAAACCGGCACGGGCGTTCGATGCGGCGCGGCCCCCACGGGCTGCCCTCCGGGCGCGGGCCCCCACGGCTCCCGGGCCGCCCTCCGGCCGCCCTCCGGGGCGGGGTTCGGCCCGTTCGCGGCCCCCCGCCGGAGCGGCTCCGCGGCCGGTACGGCGCCGGACGGCCCACGCCTTTAACGGGAGCGGCTCCCGTAGCAGCCTCCACGCGGCACCTGAGAGGGCAACCCGAAGCGCCCCTCGGGACACGGGGGGGGCGCGCCCGGCGTCAGCCAGGGAGGCCGCGGGCCGAGGGGCCCCGCCGGCCCCCGCGAAGACTTGGGTGGACGTCGGCACGGGCGCGTCACACGCCCGAAGGGCGTGGGCGGAGTCCACGTGCCGACGGCAGCCGGGAGGCGCGCAGCGAGGACCCTACCGGCCCCGCCGGAAACCAAGGAGTACGCGGGCGGGCCAACGCCGCCGCGAGAGCGCGGGTGCACTTTGCTGGGCCAGCGGGACGCCGCGAAAGGCCCCTGGAGCGCGTCCGCACAAGCGCGTCACACGCCCGCAAGGCGTGGGCGGAGCCCAAGTACCGACGCCAGCCGGGAGGCCGCCAGGCGAAGCACCCCACACCGGCCCCCGCCGAAGGCCAGGGAGCACACGGGCAGGCCAACGCCGCGGCGAAAGCGCGCCAAAAGGGGGCGCCAGGCAAGCGAGCCCGCCCTGGCCCCGGGCGCGTCCGCACGGGCGCGTCACACGCCCGAAGGGCCTGGACCGCAGCGCCCAGCGCCGGCCCGGGAGGCCGCGAGGCGAAGCACCCCACACCGGCCCTGCCGGAAACCAGGGAGCACGCGGGCGAGCCGACGCCGCCGCGCGAGGGCGCGCCAAAGGGGGCGCCAGGCAAGCGAGCCCGCCCTGGCCCCGGGCGCGTCCGCACGGGCGCGTCACACGCCCGAAGGGCCTGGACCGCAGCGCCCAGCGCCG
>NZ_JBPQTV010000104.1:0-19536 GCF_051386515.1 Streptomyces sp. URMC 123
GGGGGGGGGCGTTTCCCCCGGCCTACGGCCGGGATGGAGGTGGTGCTCCGCCCCGAAGGGGCAGGGCCCCGGCCTTCGGCGCGATCTCCCTCTCCCGCCCCGAAGGGGCGGGGTTTGCCCCGGCCTTCGGCCAGGGTGGGGTGGTGGTCCCCGCACCGAAGGCGCGGGCAGACGCCGGCGCTCACGTCGCAGGCAACGTGACCCCGGTCGTCGCGCGAACCCGCTCAGAGCGCACCCCACGAGGGAAAAGCGCCCCGGCCCTCGGCCGGAAGAACGGCGACGGTCACGTCACGGACGACCCACAACGTGAACGTCACGCGAACCCGCCCGGAGGGCGTCACGCACTCCCTCCTCCCGCGGGCCCAAAAATTTCGGCTCGGGCCGCAGGACCACGTCGAGGACCGCCTTCCCCGCCGCCCCGATCTCCCGGACTCCGCCGTAGTACCAGACGGAGTCCCGCCGCTCGGTCACCCCGACCCCGTAGGCGTCGATCCCCGCCGCCCCGCAGAGGGCCAGCGCCCTGCGGATGTGGAAGTCCTGACTGATCAGCACCGCCCGTTCCACGCCGAAGATCCGCCGCGCCCTGGCGCAGGAGTCCCATGTGTCGAAGCCGGCGAAATCGCTGACGATGCGATCCGCGGGCACCCCGCGCTCCGTGAGATACGCCCGCATCGCGTTCGGCTCGTCATAATCCTCGCGGCTGTTGTCGCCGGTCACCAGGACCACCCGGATCGTGCCCGCCCGGTACAGCTCGGCCGCGGCGTCCAGCCGGTGGGCGAGGTACGGCGACGGGCGGCCCTCCCACAGGCCCGCGCCGAAGACGATGCCGACCGGCGCCGGCGGCACGTCGGCCACGCCGCGCACCCGGTCCGACGCCGACGCGTGCAGCCACGCGGACGGCAGGAGCGCCAGCACGCAGCCCAGCATCAGCACCCGCACCGCGCGCCGCCTGCCACGCGTCGTCCTCGGCCAGCGCAACCGCGTCCCGAAGCGCGACCGCGACCACAACCGCGGCGACCCGAAAACGCGCAACCGCAACCCCACGTGTCCCTCCGTTTCGGGCGCGCGCCCGCCCCCGCCTCGTACGCCGACGCGTCAGCCCCTCGTACGGGAGGACGAACGACCGCGTCGAAACGTTCGCATCCTTCCGGTACGCGACTGTCGGTGGCGCCCGTTACGGTCCTCGTATGGCAGGGAACCACTGGGCTGACACGTCACCCCCGCACCGTCCGGCACAACCGCACCACGGCGACAGCACCCCGCCCCGCGGCATGAGCACCCCGCACCACGAAAAGAACAACACCCCGTACCGCGAGAGCGACAGCGCGCGCTGGGCGCCGGAGCCGGACAAGCGGCCCGGGCGGACCGCCTTCCAGCGCGACCGGGCCCGCGTGCTGCACTCCGCCGCGCTGCGCCGGCTCGCCGGCAAGACGCAGGTGGTCACCCCGGGCTCCGCGCCGGACGAGGAGGAGCCCGACGGCGGCTCGCCGGCGTGGGACGCCAGCCCCCGCACCCGGCTCACGCACTCCCTGGAGTGCGCCCAGGTCGGCCGCGAGCTGGGCGCCGCGCTCGGCTGCGACCCCGACCTCGTCGAGGCCGCGTGCCTCGCGCACGACCTCGGCCACCCACCCTTCGGCCACAACGGCGAAAAGGTGCTGGACGAGTTCGCCAAGGACTGCGGCGGCTTCGAGGGCAACGCCCAGTCGCTGCGCCTGCTCACCCGGCTCGAACCGAAACGGTTCGTCCCCGGCGCGAGCGGCGAGCCGGAGAGCGTGGGCCTCAACCTGACCCGGGCCGCGCTCGACGCCGCGACCAAGTACCCCTGGCCGCGCGGCGCGCACCCCACCGACCCCGGCTCCCCGAAGTTCGGGGTCTACGAGGACGACCTGCCGGTCTTCGCCTGGGTGAGGCAGGGCGCGCCCGGCCACCGCCGGTGCTTCGAGGCGCAGGTCATGGACTGGTCCGACGACGTGGCGTACTCCGTGCACGACCTGGAGGACGGGCTGCACGCCGGGCACCTCGACCCGAACCAGCTGCTCGCCGAGCCCGAGCGGCGCGAGGTGTTCGGCGTCGCCCTGCGCCGCTACGCCCCGCCCGGCACGGCGGAGGAGGAGCTGGCCGAGGCCCTCGACCGGCTGCTCGACCAGGAGTGGTGGCCGCACGGCTACGACGGATCGGCCATCGCCCAGGCCCGGTTGAAGGACGCCACCAGCCAGCTCATCGGCCGCTTCTGCCTGGCCGCGGAGAACGCCACCCGCGAGGCGTACGGCACCGGGCGGCTCACCCGGTACGCCGCCGAGCTCGTCGTGCCGCGCGCCGCCCGCCTGGAGTGCGCGGTCCTCAAGGCGGTCGCCGATCTCTACGTGATGCAGCGGCCGGCCCAGGAGCGGGTCCGCGCCGACCAGCGGATCGTGCTCACGGAGCTGGCGGAGCGGCTCAGCGCGGGCGCGCCGGACGGCTTCGACCCGCAGTTCCGGGCGCTGTACGCGGCGGCCGCGGACGACAGCGCGCGGCGCCGGGTCGTCGTCGACCAGATCGCGTCGCTCACGGACGCCTCCGCCCGCCGCCTGCACGCCCGCCTCACCGCCAAGCGCCGCTAGCCGCCGGCGGGCGGTCGCGGGTGGGTCCGGGCGGCCCGGGACGGCCCCGGGCGGGGCCCGGTGAGGGGCGCCTCGCCCCTCACCCCCTCTTCCCGCGGCAGACGCCGTGCGGGAGGCTCACTCCAGACGCGGACACGGGGGACCATGGAATGACGCTGACGTCAGGCTCCACTCCTGGCACTGAGGAGGCACCAAGTGGTCGACGCGGATCAGACGTTCGTCATCGTCGGAGGAGGGCTGGCCGGGGCGAAGGCCGCCGAGACCCTGCGCTCGGAGGGCTTCACCGGCCGGGTGATCCTCATCGGCGACGAACGCGACCACCCCTATGAGCGCCCGCCGCTGTCCAAGGGCTATCTGACCGGTGCGGACGAGCGCGACAGCGTCTTCGTGCACGACCCCGCCTGGTACGCGGGCGCCGACATCGAGCTCCACCTCGGCCTGCCGGCCGTCCAGCTCGACCGGGCCGCCAAGGTCGTCACCCTCGGCGACGGCACCCGCATCCAGTACGACAAGCTGCTGCTGGCCACCGGCGCCGAGCCGCGCCGCCTGGACGTCCCCGGCACGGACCTGGCCGGCGTGCACCACCTGCGGCGGCTCGCCCACGCGGAGCGGCTGCGCAATGTGCTCGCCTCCCTGGGCCGTGACAACGGCCACATCCTGATCGCCGGCGCAGGCTGGATCGGCCTGGAGGTGGCCGCCGCGGCCCGCGGCTACGGCGCGGAGGTCACCGTCGTCGAGGCCGAGCCGACCCCGCTGCACCCGGTGCTGGGCCCCGAGCTGGGCAGCCTCTTCACCGACCTGCACCGCGAGCACGGCGTCCGCTTCCACTTCGGCGCCCGGCTCACGGAGATCGTCGGCCAGGACGGCGTGGTGCTGGCCGCGCGCACCGACGACGGCGAGGAGCACCCCGCGCACGACGTGCTCGCCGCCATCGGCGCCGCCCCGCGCACCGCGCTCGCCGAGGCGGCGGGCCTGGCCGTGGCCGACCGGGCCGCCGGCGGCGGCATCGTCGTGGACGCGGGCCTGCGCACCAGCGACCCCGACATCTACGCCGCGGGCGACGCCGCCGCCACGCCGCTGCCGGGCGCCCTCCCCCTCCCCGGCAGGGCCGGGGCCGGCCCCGCCGGCACCCCGCGGCTGCTGCGCGTCGAGCACTGGGCGAACGCCCTGCACACCGGCCCGGCCGCCGCCCGCGCCATGCTCGGCCGGGACGTCTCCCACGACCGGCTGCCGTACTTCTTCTCCGACCAGTACGACGTCGGGCTGGAGTACACGGGATTCGCCCCGCCCGGCTCGTACGACCAGGTCGTCGTGCGCGGCGACGCCGGAAAGCGCCAGTTCATCGCCTTCTGGCTGAGCGGCGGCCGGCTGCTGGCCGGGATGAACGTCAACGTCTGGGACGTGACCGAGGCGATCGGGAACCTGATCCGCTCCGGTGCCGAGCTCGACCCCGCCCGCCTCGCCGACCCCGACGTGCCCCTGACCGACCTCCTTCCCTGACCGGGCCCATCCCCCCGGTTCCCGCCCGCCCGGTCCCCGCCCGCCGCGGGCGACAGCGCGGGCGGGGACGGAGGGAAACCCCCGTAGAATTCACGCGTGGCCGGAAGGATCAATGACGACGACGTGAAGGCGGTTCGGGACGCGATCCCGATCGACTCCGTCGTGTCCGAATACCTCCAGCTGCGCAACGCCGGCGGCGGCAACCTCAAGGGCCTGTGCCCCTTCCACGACGAGAAGAGCCCGTCGTTCCAGGTCAGCCCCAGCAAGGGGCTGTACTACTGCTTCGGCTGCCAGGAGGGCGGCGACACGCTCGACTTCGTGATGAAGGTCGACCACCTGTCCTTCTCCGAGGCCGTCGAGCGGCTCGCGTCCCAGGCCGGGATCACCCTGCGGTACGAGGAGGGCGGCTACACCCCCGGCCGCCAGCAGGGCGAGCGCATCCGACTGGTCGAGGCCCACCGCGCGGCGGCCCAGTTCTACACCGAGCAGCTCGACGGCGCCGAGGCCGAGATCGGCCGGAAGTTCCTCGCCGAGCGCGGCTTCGACCAGGCCGCCGCCGCCCACTTCGGCGTCGGCTACAGCCCGGCCGGCTGGGACCACCTCACCCGCTATCTGCGCGGCCGCGGCTTCAGCGACAAGGAGCTGATCCTCTCCGGGCTCGCCCAGGAGAGCCGCGGCGGGCGGCCCATCGACCGCTTCCGCGGCCGGCTGATGTGGCCGATCCGGGACATCACCGGCGAGGTCGTCGGCTTCGGCGCCCGCAAGCTGCGCGACGACGACAACGGCCCCAAGTACCTCAACACCCCCGAGACCGCGATCTACAAGAAGTCGCACGTCCTCTACGGCATCGACCTCGCCAAGAAGGAGATCGCCAAGACCAGCCGGGCCGTCGTCGTCGAGGGCTACACCGACGTCATGGCCTGCCACCTCGCGGGTGTCACCACCGCCATCGCCACCTGTGGCACCGCCTTCGGCGGCGACCACATCAAGATCCTGCGCCGGCTGCTGATGGACAACAGCGGCGCCGAGGTGATCTTCACCTTCGACGGCGACGCGGCCGGCCAGAAGGCCGCGCTGCGGGCCTTCGAGGACGACCAGAAGTTCGCCGCCGAGACCTCCATCGCCATCACCCCCGGCGGCATGGACCCCTGCGAGCTGCGGCTCGCCGAGGGCGACGCCGCCGTCGCGGCCCTGGTCGAGCAGCGCACCCCGCTGTTCGCCTTCGCCATCCGCCAGGTGGTCGCCCGGCACAACCTCGACACCGCCGAGGGGCGCGCCGCCGCGCTGGAGGCCGCCGCGCCCATCGTCGCGGGGATCAAGAACACGGCGATCCAGCACGAGTACGCCGTCCAGCTCGCCGGCATGCTCGGCATCCTCGACAGCCAGTTCGTGGTGCGGCGCGTGGGGCAGCTCGCCCGCTGGGCGCGCGACCGCGGCCAGCGCGGCGGCCCGGGCGGCCCCGCCCAGGAGCTCCGGGGCGGCGCCCGGCCCGGCCCGGGCGCGGACCGGCCGGCGCCGGCCGGCCCCCGCGGCCCCCGGCTGGACCTGCGCAGCCCCGCCCACCGCACCGAGCGCGAGCTGCTCAAGCTCGCCCTCCAGCACCCGCACCTGGTCTCCCCGGCCTTCGACGCCTACGGCGCCGACGAGTTCACCGCCGCGCCCTACGCCGCCGTGCGCGCCGCCGTCGAGGCGGCCGGGGGCGCGGCCGGCGCCGACGAGGACTATCTGCGCCGGGTCCGGGACGCCGCGCCCGACGACACGGTCCGCGCGCTCGTCACCGAGCTGGCCGTGGAGGCGATCCACAGCCGGACCGTCGACGAGACCTACGCCGGCACGCAGCTGGTGCATGTGCGGCTGCGGGCGGTGGAGCGCCGGGTGGCGGAGATACAGGGCAATCTGGTGCGGCTGGGCCCGCACGCGGACCCCGAGCACGTGGCCGCCGTCCAGAACGAGATCTGGGTGCTCCAGCAGTACGGGACGGCGCTCCGCGAACGCGGCGCGGCGGCGCTCTGACCCCGCGGCCCTGACCCCACGGTTCCGACCCCGCGGCGGTCGCGGCCCGCGCTCCCGGCGCGGGCGGGCCACCCCGGCCCGGGGCCCCGCGCGGCGGAACCGTTTCCCCGGTACGGGGGCCGCCCCCGTACCGGCCCCGTACCCCCTTCGCCGGGCCGGAACCGCCGCCCACCCCGCCCTTCCGGCCGGGAAAAAGTGCTCGCACGCCCCTCGTGGCGACCACACGTCGTACCCCACACTGGTTGCCGGTGCCTGAGTCCTCGGAACGCGGAGTTCCGCCTCACTCCCGCGGATCGTCCCGCTGACGTTGTACGGAACGGCTCACGTTGTACGGAACGGCCGGGGCGTGCCGCGCGGTCCGCCCCAGCGGCCCGCCGCGCCGTTCCGCTGCCGCACACCCCCCGACCGGCAGCGATCACCCTGGAGGTCGCCCCCGTGCAGACCCAGACCCTGACCCCGACGGCCGTCGCCGCGCCGGGACCGGCGGAACCGGCGGGACCGGCCCCCCGCGCCAAGGCCGGCGCGGCGACCGAGTCCGAGGTCACCGACCCCGCACCCGCCGAGGCCGAGCGGCCGGAGCCCGAGCCACCGGGGCCCGCGCAGCGGCCGGACACCTCCGGGCCCTCCTCCGACCTCTTCCGCCAGTACCTGCGCGAGATCGGCCGGATACCGCTGCTGACCGCCGCCGAGGAGGTCGAGCTGGCGCGCCGGGTCGAGGCCGGGCTGTTCGCCGAGGAGAAACTGGGCAGCACCCCCGACCTGGACTCGCAGCTCGCGGGGGACCTCGACACCCTGGTGGTGCTCGGCCGGATGGCCAAGCGCCGGCTCATCGAGGCCAATCTGCGCCTCGTCGTCTCCGTCGCCAAGCGCTACGTGGGCCGCGGGCTGACCATGCTCGACCTGGTCCAGGAGGGCAATCTGGGCCTGATCCGGGCCGTGGAGAAGTTCGACTACGCCCGCGGCTACAAGTTCTCCACGTACGCGACCTGGTGGATACGCCAGGCCATGTCCCGGGCGCTGGCCGACCAGGCCCGGACGATCCGCGTCCCGGTGCACGTGGTGGAGCTGATCAACCGCGTGGTGCGGGTGCAGCGCCGCATGCTCCAGGAGCGCGGCTACGAACCCACCGCGGAGGAGGTCGGCGCCCAGCTCGACCTGCCCCCCGAGCGGGTCGGCGAGGTGCTGCGGCTCGCCCAGGAGCCGGTGTCGCTGCACGCCCCCGTCGGCGAGGAGGACGACGTCGCGCTCGGCGACCTCATCGAGGACGGGGACGCCGCCTCGCCCGTCGAATCGGCCGCCTTCCTGCTGCTGCGCGAGCACCTGGAGGCCGTGCTCTCCACGCTCGGCGAGCGCGAGCGCAAGGTCGTCCAGCTCCGCTACGGGCTGGTGGACGGCCGGCCGCGCACCCTGGAGGAGATCGGCAGGATCTTCGGCGTGACCCGGGAGCGCATCCGCCAGATCGAGTCCAAGACCCTCGGCAAGCTGCGCGACCACGCCTTCGCCGACCAGCTCCGCGGCTACCTCGACTGACCGTCCGCCGCCGCGGCCGGTGCGCCGCACGGCCCATGAGCCGCGGGGCTCATGAGCCGCACGGCCCGTGAGCCGCTAGTCCACCTCCACCACGGCCTGGGCGAACTGCGCCCGGTACAGCCGCGCGTACGCGCCGTCCGCCGCCAACAGCTCGGCGTGGCCGCCCTGTTCCACGATCGCGCCCGACTCCATGACCAGGATCACATCGGCGTCCCGGATCGTGGAGAGCCGGTGGGCGATGACGAAGCTGGTCCGGCCGCGGCTCAGCCGTGCCATGGCCCGCTGGATGAGCACCTCGGTACGGGTGTCGACCGAGCTGGTCGCCTCGTCCAGAACCAGGATCACCGGGTCCGAGAGGAACGCCCGGGCAATGGTGATGAGCTGCTTCTCGCCCGCGCTGAGCCCGTCGCCCTCGTCGTCGACGACCGTGTCGTAGCCGTCCGGCAGGGTGCGGATGAACCGGTCGGCGTGGGCCAGCCGCGCGGCCTCCTCCACCCGCTCGCGGGTGGCCCCCTCGGCGCCGTACGCGATGTTCTCCGCGATCGTGCCGCCGAACAGCCACGTCTCCTGGAGCACCATGCCGATCCGCGACCGCACCTCGGGCCGGGGCACGGACGCGATGTCCACCCCGTCCAGGGTGATCCGGCCGCCGCTGACCTCGTAGAACCGCATCAGCAGATTGACCAGCGTGGTCTTGCCCGCGCCCGTCGGACCGACGATCGCCACCGTCTGCCCCGGCTCCACCGTCAGCGACAGCCCGTCGATCAGCGGCTTCTCCGGCTCGTAGCGGAAGGACACGTCCTCCAGCGTCACCCGGCCCCGCGTCGGCACCGGCAGCGCCGCGCCGCTCGGCTCGGGCCGCTGCTCCTCGGCGTCCAGCAGCTCGAAGACCCGCTCGGCGGAGGCCACGCCCGACTGCACCAGGTTGGCCATGCTCGCCACCTGCGTCAGCGGCTGGCTGAACATCCGGGAGTACTGGATGAACGCCTGCACATCACCGATCGACAGCGAGCCCGAGGCCACCCGCAGCCCGCCGATCACCGCCACCAGCACATAGTTGAGGTTGCCGATGAACGCCATCGCCGGCTGGATGATCCCGCTGATGAACTGGGCCCGGAAGCCGGCCCGGAACAGCGCCTCGTTCTGCTCCCGGAAGGCCTCGGCGGACTCCTCCTGCCGGCCGAACACCTTCACCAGCGAGTGCCCGGTGTACATCTCCTCGATGTGCGCGTTCAGCTTGCCCGTGGTGCGCCACTGCGCCACGAACTGCGGCTGCGCGCGCTTGCCGACGGCCGTCGCCACATAGACCGACACCGGCACCGTCAGCACCGCCACCAGCGCCAGCAGCGGCGAGATCCAGAACATCATCGCCAGCACACCGACGATCATGAGCAGCGAGTTCACGATCTGGCCCATGGTCTGGGTCAGCGTCTGGCCGACGTTGTCGATGTCGTTGGTGGCGCGGCTGAGCACCTCGCCCCGCGACTGGCGGTCGAAGTACGACAGCGGCAGCCGGGACAGCTTGGCCTCCACCTCCTCGCGCAGCCGGAACACGGTCCGGTTGATGGCCGCGGCCGACAGCCGGGCCTGGGCGACGCCGAGCGCACCGGCGACCGCGTACACCCCCAGCGCCCACAGCAGCACCTCGCCGGCGGCCCCGAAGTCCACGCCGGCGGCCGGCGGCAGCACCGCCCCCTCGACGATCACATCGGTGGCCTCGCCCAGCAGCTTCGGGCCGACCACCGAGAGCGCCACGGACACCAGGCCGGCCGCCAGCACCCCGTACAGCCGGGCGCGCTCCGGGCGCAGCCGGGCCAGCAGCCGCCGGCCGGAGCCCTTGAAGTCCATCGAGCGCTCGGTGGGCTGGCCGCCCATGAACCGGGCCGGGCCGGCGGCCGGCGCCGGGCCCCGGGCCGTGGTCCTGTCGGTCTTCACGCCGCCTCCCGCTCGGTGAGCTGGGAGAGCACGATCTCCCGATAGGTCTCGCTGTCCGCCATCAGCTCCTGATGGGTGCCGGTGCCGACCACCCGGCCCTCGTCGAGGACCACGATCCGGTCGGCGTCGCGAATGGTCGCCACCCGCTGGGCCACGATCACCACCGTCGCGTCGGCGGTGTCCCGGGCCAGCGCCGCCCGCAGCGCCGCGTCCGTGGCGTAGTCCAGGGCGGAGAAGGAGTCGTCGAAGAGGTAGATCCCCGGCCGGCGCACCAGCGCCCGCGCGATCGCCAGCCGCTGCCGCTGACCGCCCGAGACATTGGTGCCGCCCTGGGCGATCGGCGCCTCCAGGCCGCCCTCCATCCGCTCCACGAACTCCCTGGCCTGGGCGGTCTCCAGGGCCTGCCACAGCTCCTCGTCCGTGGCGTCCGGCCGCCCGTAGCGCAGATTGGACGCCACCGTGCCGGAGAACAGATACGGCTTCTGCGGCACCAGCCCGACCGTGCGCGCCATCAGCGCCGGGTCCAGCTCCCGCACGTCCACCCCGCCGACCAGCACCTGGCCCGCCGTGGCGTCGAACAGCCGGGGCACCAGCCCCAGCAGGGTGCTCTTGCCGCTGCCGGTCGACCCGATCACGGCCGTGGTCTCGCCCGGCCGCGCCAGCAGATCGATCCCGTGCAGCACCTTCGCCTCGGCGCCGGGGTAGCGGAACTCCGCGCCCCGCAGCTCCAGCGTGGCGCCGCGGCGCAGCTCGCGCACCGGGGCCACCGGCGGCACCACGCTCGACTCGGTGCGCAGCACCTCGTCGATCCGCTCGGCGCACACCTCCGCGCGCGGCACCATCATGAACATGAAGGTGGCCATCATCACGGACATCAGAATCTGCATCAGATAGCTGAGGAAGGCGGTGAGCGCGCCCACCTGCATGCCGCCGCTGTCGATGCGGTGGGCGCCGAACCACAGCACGGCCACCGCGGCGAAGTTGATCACCGTCATCACCGCGGGGAACATCAGCGCCATCAGCCGGCCGGTGCGCAGCCCGACGTCCGTCAGATCGGTGTTGGCCCGGTCGAAGCGCTCGCGCTCGTGGTCGTCGCGAACGAACGCCCGGATGACGCGGATGCCGGTGATCTGCTCGCGCAGCACCCGGTTCACGGTGTCCAGCCGGTCCTGCATGTCCCGGAAGAGCGGGCCCATCCGGCGCAGGATCAGGCCGATCACGACGGCCAGCGCCGGCACGACCGCCAGCAGCAGCCCGGACAGCGGCACGTCCTGCGCGAGGGCCATCAGAATGCCGCCGACGCACATGATCGGCGCCGACACCATCAGGATGAACGTCATCAGCGCCAGCATCTGCACCTGCTGGACGTCATTGGTGGTCCGGGTGATCAGCGACGGGGCGCCGAACTGGCCCATCTCCCGGGCGGAGAAGCTCTGCACCCGGTCGAACACCGCGGCCCGGATGTCCCGGCCGATCTCCATGGCGGTGCGGGAGCCGTAGTACACGGCGCCGATCGTGCAGCCCATCTGCAGCAGCGTCACGGCGGTCATCAGGGCGCCGTACTCGAGGATCGCGGTGGTGTCGCCCTTCACCACACCCTCGTCGATGATGTCCGCGTTGAGGGTCGGCAGGTAGAGGGCGGCAAGGGTCTGGACGAGTTGGAGCAGCACCAGCAGGGCGAGGGGCCGTCGGTACGGCCGTATATGGGAGCGCAGCAGTTTTATCAGCACACGAGGTCTCTCGGGATCGTCACGGTCGGCGTTACGACCCCCACTCTCGATCCTTGACCCAGGTTGAGGTCAACTCCATTTGACTCCGACGTCAGTCGAACCCGAGGCTTGACGGCCCGTCAGGCCCGGACCGCCGGATCGTTTCAGCTCTGGGCGAAGGCCCCGGGGTGCGTCTGCTCGCGCACCGCCACGTACTGCTGCCGCACCGCCTGGCCCACCGCCAGCTCGTCACCCGGGTCGAACGCCTGGTACGGGGCGGTCTGCCAGTGCGGCGGCTGGTGCGGGGAGAGGGTGCCGTGCTGCACCCCCAGCGCCCACGCCGCCTGCCGGGCCGCGCCCACCGCCGCGTAGTCCGCCGGCTGCACCACGACCACCTGCGCGCCGAAGAGGCCGGGCGCCGCGGCCTGGACCGCCGGCAGGGACGCCGCCGCGCCCAGCAGGAACACCCGGTGCACGGCCACGCCGCGGCCGCGCAGCACGTCCAGCGCGTCCGCCAGGCCGCACAGCATCCCCTCGAAGGCCGCCCGCGCCAGATGCTCCGGCTTCATGCTCTCCCGGCGCAGGCCGGTGAGCGTGCCCGCGGTGTGCGGCAGCTGCGGCGTGCGCTCGCCCTCCAGATACGGCAGCAGGACGAGGCCGTGCGAGCCCGGCGTCGACTTCAGGGCCAGCGCGGACAGCCCCTCCAGATCCGTCCCCAGCAGCTCGGCGGTGCCCCGCAGCACGCGTACGGCGTTCAGCGTGTGCACCACCGGCAGGTGCATGCCGGTCGCGTCCGCGAAGGACGTGATCGTCCCGGTCGGGTCCACGAGGGCCTCGTGGTGCACGGCGAAGGCCGAGCCCGAGGCGCCCAGCGACACCACGGCGTCCCCGATGCCCAGGCCCAGGCCGAGCGCCGCGGCCATGGTCTCGCCGGTCCCGGCGGAGATCAGCAGGCCCTCCGGGGTGTGCCCGGCCGGCTCCGCCGGGCCGATCACCTCCGGCAGGGACACCTGATGGCCCAGCGCCAGCTCGATCAGGTCGGGGCGGTAGGCGCCGGTGGCCGCCGACCAGTAGCCGGTGCCGGAGGCGTCGCCCCGGTCGGTGGTCCGCCGCACGGGTCGGCCGAGCAACTGCCACACCAGCCAGTCGTGCGGCTGGAGCACCTCGGCGATCCGCCGCACGTTCTCCGGCTCCGTACGCGCCAGCCAGCGCAGCTTGGTCACCGGCTGGGCCGCCTGGGGCACGGCGCCGACGGCCTCCGCCCACGCGGGGCGGCCGCCCAGCGCGTCGGTCAGATCCGCGGCGGCGGCCTGGCCCCGCTTGTCGTTCCCCAGCAGGGCGGGCCTGATCAGCACGCCGCCGGCGTCCAGGGCGATCACCCCGTGCTGCTGCGCGGAGACGCCGATGGCCTGGACGCCCTCCAGCAGGCCGCCGGTGGCCGCGTCCCCCAGGGACATCAGCCACGCCTGGGGGTCGAGCTCGGTCTGCTTGGCGCCGGTGCTGTCCACGGCGCCAGGGTGGGCGGCGTAGCCCTGCCTCAGCACGGCTCCCGTGTCCGTGTCACAGACCACGATGCGTGTGTACGTGGACGAGCTGTCCAGTCCGGCGACTATCCCCATGGGCCCGATGATGCCCTACCGCTCACGCGGGGTGCTTTCCGGGCGGGCCTGCGCGATGTCTCCGTCGCGTGTGACGTGCCCCCCGGGCTTGTCCCAGCCCCGAAGGGGCTGACATCTCCGCCCCGCCCTCCGGCCGGTCCTGTTCCCCCACCCCTCCGGGGCGGGGTCTTTGCCCCGGCCTACGGCGCAACCCCTCTCTCCCGCCCCGAAGGGGCGGGGTCTTTGCCCCGGCCGGAGGCCGGAAAGACAGGGACGGTCACCTCACGGACGACGTGAACATGGACGTCGCGCAAACCGAGCCCGGAGGGCGAAACTCACGTCGCGGACGACGTCGACGCCACGTCGACATCCTCATCGTCCGCCGGAGGCAAAACGTCGCGGGCGAGCAGCGTCGCCCCCGCCACCGCCCCCGGCATCGTGAAGACCGCCACCAGCGGAATCAGGAACAACAAAACCAGGGGCACGCCGAAACCGAGCGTGAGCCACAGCCGGCCCCGCAGCAGCCGCAGCCGCGACCGGAGGTCGATCCCGCGCCGCTGGAGCGCCACCGCGGTGAGCTCCGCGGCCAGGAAGTACCCCGAGACGCAGAAGCCGATGACGGGAACGATCGTCTGCCCGATGAGCGGAATGAAGCCCAGCAGGAACAGCAGCACGCCGATCGCCGCGACCTTGACGAGAATCCGCACGCTGTCCCGCGCGGAGACCACCAGTTCGCGCCAGAGCGGCAGCTCCGGCGCGGCCGGCGCGCCACCCTCGCTGTCGTCCACCTTCTCGGCCAGCGACTCGTAGAACGGCTGGCCGATGAGGAGCGTGACCGCGGCGAAGGAGACCACGGCGAGGAAGAGGCCGCAGGCGAAGAGCAGCGCCGTGAGGAAGCCGCGGAAGAGGCCCTGCCAGGGGGAGGACCAGTCGTCGGCGAAGGGCGTGGCCCAGCCGGTGAGGTCGCCCGCCCACAGGCCGAGGGCGAGCAGCGCCCCGGCGTAGAGGACCAGGGTGATCAGGGCGGGTATCAGGCCGAAGCCCCACCAGCGGGTGTTGCGGGCCGCCCAGCGCTGGCCCTTCATGACGTAGCCGAATCCGGCCGCGAGATCGCGCATGCGGGTCAGCGTAGCCGCTGGCCAGGAGGGCCCCGGCGCCGTCGCGCGGCGGCGCGGGGACCGGGGTGCGGGGGCCGACCGGGCCGGACCCGGGGGAGCCCGGACAAAGCCGGGCTCGCCCGAGGCGGGGCCTCAGCCGAGCGAGACCAGCATCTTCCCCGTGTTCTCGCCACGGAGCATGCCGAGGAACGCGTCGACCGTGTTCTCGATCCCGGAGACCGTGGTCTCGCGGTACTTCAGCTCGCCGGAGCGGACCCACGCGGAGACCTCCTCGACGAACTGCTGCTGCAGGTCGTAGTGGTCCCCCACGAGCAGGCCCTCGATGCGCAGCCGCTTGGCGATGATCTGGGCGAGGTTGCGCGGCGCGGGCGTCGGCTCCGTGGCGTTGTACTGCGAGATCATTCCGCAGACGGCGATGCGGCCGTGGACGTTCATCGCGCCGATGGCGGCTTCGAGGTGGTCGCCGCCGACGTTGTCGAAGTAGACGTCGATGCCGTCCGGGGCGGCGGCCTGGAGCTGCTCCGCGACGGGGCCGTTCTTGTAGTTGAAGGCGGCGTCGAAGCCGTACTCCTCCGTCAGCACCCGGACCTTCTCGTCCGAGCCGGCGCTGCCGATGACCCGCGCGGCGCCCTTGAGCTTGGCGATCTGGCCGACCTGGCTGCCGACCGCGCCGGCCGCGCCGGAGACGAAGACGGTGTCGCCCTCCTTGAAGTCGGCCACCCGCAGCAGTCCGGCGTAGGCGGTCAGTCCGGGCATGCCGAGCACGCCGAGGTAGGTGCTCAGCGGCGCCGCCTCGGGGTCGACCTTCACCGCGCCCTTGGCGTTGACCGCGGCGTACTCCCGCCAGCCGAAGTGGTGGAGGACGTGGTCGCCCTCCGCGAAGCCCTCGGCGGCGGACGCCACGACGCGGCCGACCGCGCCGCCCAGCATCGGCTTGCCCAGCTCGTACGGCTCGACATAGGACTTGGCCGCGCTCATCCGGCCCCGCATATAGGGGTCGACGGAGAGGAAGACGTTGCGCACCACGATCTGGCCGGGGCCGGGCTGCGGCACCGCGGCCTCGCGGAGGGCGAAGTCCTTGGGCTCGGGCCAGCCCTGCGGGCGGGCGACGAGGTGCCATTCCCGGCTGGTGGTCGGGGTCTCGGTCATGGAGCGGGCCTCCTTCCGCCACAGCATCACTTCACTGAGGCAATGTTTCAGTAACTGAAACAACCATGCTCCTGGATATTTCATGTTGTCAAGTAACCGGGTAACCTGAAGGGCATGACACCTCGCAGCGATCCCCTCACCGTCGAGGTCGTCGAGCTCATCGGCACCGTCGTGGCGCGTTATTACGAGGAGTACGAGGAGGCGGCGGCCAGGCACTCCCTGACCGGCGCCCAGGCGCGGGTGCTGGGGTTGCTGGCGCGGGAGCCCCTGCCCATGCGGCGGATAGCCCAGACGCTCAAGTGCGAGCCCTCGAACATCACGGGGATCGTGGACCGGCTGGAGACGCGCGGCCTGGTGGAGCGCCGCCCCGACCCCGCGGACCGCCGGGTGAAGCTCGCCGCGCCGACCGAGGCCGGGCAGCGCACCGCCGCCCTGCTGCGGGACTCGCTGGACTTCGCCCGGGAGCCGCTGGGCCGGCTGACGGCCGCCGAGCGGACGCTGCTGCGGGAGCTGCTGCGCCGGATGCTCGGCATGGAGGCGTACGGAGTGGACCTCCAGGCCCCGGAGGAGCTGACCGCCGCGGGTGACACGCCCGAGGGCGAGCGGCTCAGGTGACGCACTCCGCCCCGGCTCTCCCGGGCGGGGCGGTCCCCTCGCTAGGCTCTTGATCATGACTGCTGACACCGCCGCCGGCCGGGAGACCACGGGGCAGGGCCCCGCCCGGCACACCGTCGACTTCTACTTCGACCCCATCTGCCCCTTCGCCTGGATCGCCTCCCGCTGGATTCTGGAGGTGGAGCGCCACCGCGAGCTGGACCTCCGGTTCCGGGTGATGAGCCTGTCCGTCCTCAACGAGGGCAAGGAGGACCTGCCGGAGCGGTACCGCCAGCTGCTGGACAAGGGCTGGGGCCCGGTCAGGGTCTGCGTGGCCGCCGCCGAGGCGCACGGCCCGGAGGTGCTGCGCGATCTCTACACCGCGCTGGGCACCCGCATCCACAACGGCGGGAACGACGACTACGCCGCCGCGATCGAGGGCGCGCTGGCGGAGGTCGGGCTGCCGGCCGAGCTGGCCGGGGCCGCGCACACGGACGCGCACGACGAGGCGCTGCGCCGCAGCCACCACGAGGGCATGGACCCGGTCGGCCAGGAGGTCGGCACCCCCACCCTCCATGTGGACGGGGTCGCCTTCTTCGGTCCGGTGCTCACCGCGATCCCCCGGGGCGAGGAGGCCCTGCGGGTCTTCGACGGCGTGCGGCTGCTGGCGGGGTACGACAAGTTCTTCGAGCTCAAGCGGAGCCGCACGGGCGACCTGAACTTCGACTGAGCACGCGCCGCGTCGACCCGCACGGGCGGTCGGTGACGCTCGCCGCACCGACCTCCGGCCGGCCCGCGCACCGGGCCGGCCGCCCGCTCAGCCCCGCGCCGCGGACAGCTCTCCCCGCAGCCGCCGCGCCCTGAGCACCAGCTCCAGCTCGAAGCGCCGGTCCGGGTCGTCCATCTCCGCGCCCCACAGCTCGCGGATCTGCCGCAGCCGGTAGCGGACGGTCTGCGGGTGGACCCCAAGCCGGGCGGCGACCTCCGGCGCGCCGCCCCGGGTCTCCAGCCACGCCAGCAGCGTTTCGGCCAGCCGCCGGGCGTGGGCGGGCCCGCAGCCGGCGAGCGGCCCGAGCCGGCGCCGGGCGAGGTCCTCGATCAGCTCCTCGGGCGGCAGCAGCACCAGCGCCTCGGTGTGCTCGGTGCAGTGCAGCAGCTGCCCGGCGGGCAGCAGCCCGCGCTCCATCAGCCGCACCGCCGCCTCGGCCCAGCGCAGCGACTTGGCCGCCTCGGCCAGCGCCACGGGCGGCCCGATCGCGCCCGACCAGCCGGCCAGCGCCCGCCGCAGCAGCTCCGCCCGCCCGGCTGCGTCCGGCTCCGGCACGACCATCCGGGGCTGCTCGCCGTCCATGTCGAGCAGCACATCGGCGCCCACGGCGGGGGCCACCGCCTCCGGGGCGGGGCGCAGCAGCACCGCCACCGCCACCTTCCCGGGCAGCTGCCAGCCGATCCGGCCGGCCCGCTCGGCGAGCGCCGCGGTGGGGTCGCCCCGGGGCCGGTCGCCGAGGATGAGCTCCATCAGCCGGCGCTGCAGGCGCAGCCGCTCGCCGGTCTGCCGGGCGACGGCCTCGGCGTAGCCGCGCACGGACTGGGCGACGAGCCCGTCGAGGTAGTCGAAGCCGGACTCGACGAGCTCGTACATCGCCGGGGGCGGGATGGCGACCTGCTGGCCGATCTCGGCGAGCCGGCGCCAGGCGAGTTTCACGCCGAGCCGGTAGACGGCCTGCAGCGAGTCGAGGCTGCGGCCCTGGATCACCTCGCCGCGGCCGAACTCCTGGAAGACCTCGGGGGGCACCTCCCGCCCCGCGTCGTCGGGGGCGGTGAGCCGGCCGACGAAGTGCTCCAGGGCGCGGCGGATGCCGACGAGGGCCATGGGTTCGCCGGAGGGGTCGAGGACGAGCGGCAGGCCCGGGTACTCGTGGCGGATCTCGCGCAGGATGTCCTGGGCGAGCTCGGGCACCTCGTCCATCGCCAGCGCGGCGAACCGCCGCACCCGCGCCGGGGGCACGTCCCGCCAGGCCGAGCGGCCGGCCAATCGCCGCACCTCCTGTCGCTCCACGGTGTTCGTCACGGCGTTCGGTCGCGTTCGCGGTCACGGTCGCGATCTCGTACGCCCTGACGCTCGTCCTCCGCGCTCGCCGACGGCGGCCCGGAGGACCCGGACGCGCCCGGCGCCCCGGACGGCCCCGGCGAGGGAGCCGCGTCATCGGGATCGGGAAAGGTCACCAGGGGCACATTGGGCCGCTCCGGCGCGGCCTCCAGCGCGGCGACGATGCCGAGGGCCGCCCCTGTCGCGAGCGCCGCGGCGACCGCACAGGTGATGGCGGCGGCGAGCAGTCTGTGCATGGTGCGGCGAGCCTCTCTGTCGACGAGGTGATCACCCGACACGCGCCGGTCCGGTCTCCCGGCCGGCGGGACCGCCCCGCGGCCCGCGCGCCGGAGCGCGCCCCTCGGGCGTGTCCGCCCGGCCCTCCGGCAAGGGCCCAGTCTGGGCAGGATATTGACACTCCGTCAAGTGCGGCCTACGTTCCCGGCCCGTACGGCCCCGCGTCCCGCGCCCCCAGGAGTGCCCGTATGCGCAGCTCGTCGCCGCCCGACCACCACCTCGATCCGCCGGTCGCCGGCGCACGGGATTCCGGTGGCCCCGCCCAGCCCCCGGGGGCCGTCCCGCGCACCCGGCGCCGGCGGCCCCGGCTGCCCCGCCCGGCCCGCGCGTGGCCCGGCCTCGCCCTCCTCGGCGCCGGGGTGTTCCTGCTGGTCCTGGCCCCGCTGCTGGCCTGGTACGTGGCGCCGCGGGCCCAGCGCACCCCTATCGACGTGGACGTCACCACCGTCTTCACCGGCACCGGCAGCTACTTCGACACGGAGAAGCTCGCCACCGTCGACGGCCAGCCGCTCACGATCACCCGGCGGGTGCTGGGGGACGTCGACGACAGCGTGCGCAGCGGGCGTGCCATCTGGGACGTGTCGACCGCCATCGACACGCCCAAGACCCTGCCGCTGAAGGACCCGCGCAAATCGCTCCAGTGGACCACCGAGCGCTGGGTGACCGATCGCCGGACCAATCTGCCGGTGCACTGCTGCGACGAGTCGCCGGCGTTCGCGGGCGAGGCGTATCTGAAGTTCCCGTTCGGCGTGGAGAAGCGGACCTACCAGTGGTGGGACAACACCCTCGGCGGAACCGTGCCGATGCGCTTCACGGACACCACCCGGGTGGCCGGCCGCGAGGGCTACCGCTTCACCGGTTCCGTGGCGCCGACCCGGACCGGCTCCCGGCAGGTGCCCGGGCGCCTGGTGAGCCGGCCGGGCCAGCCGCAGGTGCTCGCCGAGGAGTGGTACGCCAACGAGGGGATCGAGCTGGTGGTGGACCGGCGCACCGGGCGCATCCTGCACGCGGTGATCTCGCCGCTGAAGACGCTGCGGGCGCCGGGCGCCGACCGGGACGCGGTGACGCTGCTCAAGGGCGACCGGCTGGGGTTCGACACGGAGACGCGGCGGCGCCAGGCGGAGCTGGCCGCGGACGACAACTCCCGGCTGGAACTGGTCGGTGAGCGGCTGCCGGTGGTGGCGGCGGCGGTGGGCGGAGCCCTCGCGGTGGTGGGCGTGGTGCTGCTGGTGCCGCGGAAATTGTCACGCCGGTGAGTAGCCGCTCTCCACACGGGGGCGAAAACTGACCACGCCAAGCGTTACGGCCGCGTGCCCGAGCCCCGGGGCGCCCGGCCGCGCCCCCCTACGCTCCGCACCCCGAAACGAGTTGGAGCTCCCATGCCCCAGCACGTGCCCCCGTCCC
>NZ_JBPQTV010000105.1:0-19513 GCF_051386515.1 Streptomyces sp. URMC 123
CGGCGCGGGAAAAGGGGGCTTCGCACCGAAGGCTGGAAAGCGCCCCGCCCTGCGGAGGGTTCGCCCCGAAGGGGCGGGAAAAGCTCCTGACGGCCGAAGGCCGGGGCAAAGGCCCCGCCCCTCCGGGGTGGGGAGGGGGGTCGCCCCCCAAGGGGCTGGAAAGGGGGCGCGCCGAAGGGCGGGAGAGCGTCCCGCCCCTGTGGGGCGGGGAGATCGAGGTCGCGTCGGAGAAGGGGGGCGCGGTTCGCGCTAGCGTCGCACGCGACGTGAACGGGCGCGTCGCGCCGACGCGAGTGGAGGGGATATGTCCGCGGACGAGGTTCTGGACATCGTCGACGAGCACGACCGGGTCGTGGGCCAAGCCACGAGAGGGGAGGCGATGGCCAACCGCCTGCGCCACCGCTGCGTATTCGTGGCGGCCCGCGACCCCGCGGGCCGCCTCTTCGTGCACCGCCGCACCGCGCACAAGCTCGTCTTCCCGTCGCTGTACGACATGTTCGTCGGCGGCGTCGTCGGCGCCGGCGAGTCGTACGACGAGGCCGCCCTGCGCGAGGCGGAGGAGGAGCTGGGCGTGTCGGGGCTGCCCGCGCCCGTGCCGGTGCTGAAGTTCCTCTACGAGACGCCCGAGCACAGATGGTGGTCGTCCGTCTACGAGGTCCGCTGCGACCTGCCGGTGAACCCGCAGGTCGAGGAGGTGGCCTGGCACGCCTTCCTCACCGACGAGGAGCTCGACCGGCGGCTCACGGAGTGGGAGTGGGTCCCGGACGGGCTGGCCGCGTTCCATCGACTGCGCGCCCGGCGGACCGCGCCCGGCGAGCCGCGCCCGCATCGGACGACCCCGTGACAGACCGTGGCGACCGGGACGCGTAGCGTCCCCGCGCAAACCGCCGCCGACCGCCCGCCCGGTGAAATACCACCCCGTACCGGACTACGCTGAAGATGTCAGCGGGCAGGCCGACACGGATCAGGTGAGCGCGATGACGGCAACCCATGCGGAGCACACCGGACACGAGCACGCCCATGGCCCCACCTGCGGCCATGAGTCCTTCTCGCACGGCGGCCACGTGGACTACGCCCACGACGGCCATCTGCACAAGGCGCACGAGGGCCACTGGGACGAGTGCGAGCCGACGGGTCACGTCGAGCACTCCGGCCATGACCACGAGCACGGGGACGGCTGCGGCCACCCGCCCGTGCCCCACGGCGACCACGTCGACTACGTGCACGACGGACACCGGCACGCCGCCCACGACGGGCACTGGGACGATCACTGATGTGAACCCCCCCAGCGGGCGCCGCGCCGAGCGCGGGGCCCGCCCTCGTGCCCCGGCGGCGCTCCTGGCATGCTGGTACGGCCCGAAAAGTACCGTAATCAGCAGCAGGGAGAGGGGCCCATGCCCGTCACCGCCGCGGCGCACGCCACGGACGACACGCCCGAAACCGAGCCGTACGCCGTGGAGCTCGCGCCGAACGTGCACGCCTATGTCCAGCCGGACGGCGGCTGGTGCCTCAACAACGCGGGCTGGGTGAGCGACGGCCGCAGCACCCTGCTCATCGACACCGCCGCGACCGAGCGCCGCGCGCTGCGGCTGCGCGAGGCCGTGCTGGCGAGCGGCGCGCCGCTGCCGCGCACGATCGTCAACACCCATCACCACGGCGACCATTCGTACGGCAACGGCGTGTTCGCCCCGGAGGCGACGGTCGTGGGGCACGCCGCGTGCCGCCGGGAGGTGCTGGCCGCGGGGCACCAGCTGCACGCTTTCTGGCCGTCGGTGGACTTCGGCGACATCACCATCACCCCGCCGGAGATCACGTACACCGATGAGCTCACCGTCCACGTCGGGGACATCGAGGTGCGGCTGATCCACCCGGGGGTCGCCCACACCGTGGGCGACACCGTCGTGTGGCTGCCCGAGCAGCGGGTGCTGTTCACCGGTGACGTGATCTTCAACGGGGGCACGCCGTTCGTGCCGCAGGGCTCGCTCAGCGGCTCGCTGGCCGCGCTGGAGCGGCTGCGCTCGCTCGACGCGCGGGTCGTGGTGCCGGGGCACGGCCGGGTGACGGACGCGGGCGTGTTCGACACGGTGGAGCGGTATCTGCGGTACGTCGCCGCGCTGGCCGGCGAGGCGCGGGCCGCGGGCCGTACGCCCCTGGAGGCGGCGCGCGGCGCCGACCTCGGCGAGTTCGCGGCGCTGCGCGAGAGCGAGCGGCTGGTGGCGAATCTGCACCGGGCCTACGCGGAGGCGGACGGCGCGGTGCCGGGCGAGCCGCTGGACATCGCGGCCGTGTTCGGCGACATGACCACGATGAACGGTGGCGTGCCGGTGGCCTGCCACGCCTGAGGCCGTCCCCGCGCCTCGGCGTCCGCGTGTGCGCCGAGGCGCCGGGACGCCGACCGGCCGGGCGCCCGGCTCGATCGAGGGGCGGCCGGGCCCGGCGGGACGGGCGGGAACGCCCTCTGGACGCCATACCGACTGGTCGGCATGATGAGGCGCACCGACCCGGCCCCGTAGGAGCGTTGTTCGGTCGCGGCGGGTCCGTACGTCTCCACGCACGTCCCCACGGAGGAGCACGCGATGAGCGAGGAGCAGCATCCGCCCGGCCTTGATCCCGAGCGGCTGCGCGGCTTTCTGGAGCGGGAGCGCCCGGGGCTGGTGCGCGGGCCGCTGCGGGCGGAGCTGATCGAGGGGGGCCGGTCCAATCTGACGTACGCGGTCACCGACGGCACCGGCCGCTGGGTGGTGCGGCGGCCGCCGCTGGGCCATGTGCTGGCCACCGCGCACGACATGGCGCGCGAGCACCGGGTCGTCCGGGCGCTGCACGGCACCGCCGTGCCGGTGCCGGAGACCGTGCTGCTGTGCGAGGACCCGGACGTGCTGGGCGTGCCCTTCTATGTGATGGAGTTCGTGGCCGGCACGCCGTACCGGACGGCCGAGGAGCTGGCCGGCATCGGGCCGGAGCGGACCCGGGACCTCGTGCTGGGGCTGGTGGACACCCTGGTGGAGCTGCACGCGGTGGAGCCGGGCGCGGTGGGGCTCGGGGACTTCGGGCGGCCGGAGGGCTTCCTGGAGCGGCAGCTGCGCCGCTGGGGCAAGCAGCTCGACGCCTCCCGCAGCCGCGAGTTGCCGGGCATCGACGAGTTGCGCGAGCGGCTCGGCGGGGCGCTGCCGGCCTCGCCGGCGCCCACCGTGGTGCACGGCGACTACCGTCTCGACAACGTGCTGGTCGGCCCGGACGACCGGATACGGGCGGTGCTGGACTGGGAGATGTCCACGCTCGGCGATCCGCTGACGGACCTGGGCCTGCTGGTGATGTACGGCACGCCGCTGGGCGTCGCGGACTCCCCCGTGGGCACGGCCGCGGGCGCGCCCGGCCATCCGGGCGCCGCCGAGCTGGTCGAGCGCTACGCCGCCCGGTCCGGGCGGGACACCGGCGCGATCGCCTGGTACACCGCCTTCGCCCACTTCAAGCTCGCGGTGATCCTGGAGGGCATCCACTACCGCCACACCCTGGGCCGCACCGTCGGCGCGGGCTTCGACCGGATCGGCACGCTGGTGCCGGTCTTCATCGACCACGGACTGACGACCCTGCGGGAGGGCTGAGCGGCCATGGACTTCGCGTACGACGCCCGCACCGAGGAGTTCCGCGGCCGGCTGCTGGCCTTCATGGACCGGCACGTCCTGCCCGCCGAGCCGGTCGCCGCGGAGCAGCGGGAGCGGCTGCCGGAGGCGTGGGGCCCGGTGCCGGTGGTCGAGGAGCTGAGGACCGAGGCGCGCCGGCAGGGGCTGTGGAACCTGTTCCTGCCGGGCACGGAGTACGGCGCCGAGCTCACCAATCTCCAGTACGCCCCGCTCGCCGAGATCACCGGCCGCAGCCCCCACCTGGCTCCGGTCGCCCTCAACTGCGCCGCCCCGGACACGGGGAACATGGAGGTGCTCGCCCAGTTCGGCAGCGCGGCCCAGCGCGAGCGCTGGCTGCGGCCGCTGCTCGACGGCGAGATCCGGTCGGCCTTCGCGATGACCGAGCCGGAGGTCGCCTCCTCGGACGCCACGAACATCGAGACGCGGATCGAGCGGGACGGCGACGGCTATGTGATCACCGGCCGCAAGTGGTACATCTCCGGGGCGATGGACCCGAACTGCCGGGTGTTCATCGTGATGGGCAAGACCGACCCCGGGCACCCGGACCCGCGGCGCCAGCAGTCGATGGTGCTGGTCGAGCGGGACACCCCCGGGGTGGAGATCCGGCGCGCCCTGCGGGTGTACGGCTACGAGGACCGGCACCACGGCGGCCACGCCGAGGTGGTCTTCCACGGGGTCCGGGTGCCGGCCTCGCATCTGATCGGCGAGGAGGGCGGCGGCTTCGCGATCGCCCAGGCACGGTTGGGGCCGGGCCGCATCCACCACTGCATGCGGCTGATCGGCATGGCCGAGCGCGGCATCGAGCTGATGTGCGAACGGGCCCGGACCCGTACGGCGTTCGGCGAGCCGCTCGCCCGGCAGGGCCAGGTGCGGGAGTGGATCGCGGACGCGCGGGTCACCGTCGAGCAGCTGCGGCTGCTCGTGCTCAAGACCGCCTGGCTGATGGACACGGTCGGCAACCGCGGCGCGCACACGGAGATCCAGGCCATCAAGATCGCCACCCCACGGGCGGTGGTGGAGATCCTCGACCGCGCGGTCCAGCTGCACGGCGGCGGCGGGGTGGGCCAGGACTTCCCCCTGGCGGAACTGTGGGCGGCCGCGCGGACGCTACGGCTTGCGGACGGCCCGGACGAGGTCCACCAGCGTTCACTGGCACGACGCGAGCTGGCGCGGAACGTCTCCCCCTGAGGACCCCGCCCGCGCGGCGCCCCGCGGAGGGCGCGCCTTCGGGCTGCGCCCGGCGGGGGCGCAGCCGCGGGTCGCGCTCCCCGCCGGGCGCGTCCTCCGGAGCGCCGAGGGCCGCCTCCGGACGGGCCCGCCGGGGGCTCCCTGCGGACCCCCGTGGAGGGGGGCATCCCCGCTGGGGCCGCAGCCGCGGGGCGCGCTCCTCGCCGGGTTACGCCCCGCCGAGGGCCCACCCCAGGACCGCGGGCCGCTGGGGGCGGCCGCCCCGCGCGGGGGCGCGATCACGGGACGCGCTCAACCCCAGGGGCACGCCCCACCGGGAGCGTCCTCCGGACCGGGCCCCGCCGGGGGCTCCCTGCGGGCCCCGGCCCACAGAGGGGCCGCCCCCGGCCGCGGGCCGCTGGGGCGGCCGCTCCGTGCCTCCGCGCCGAGGAGCCGGCCGCCCGGGCCGTGCCCCGCCGAGGGCCCCCAGGACCGCTCCCCGCGGCGCGCAGCGTCCTAGAGCCGCTGCTGGACGTAGAACGTGATGAGGCTGATCAGGCCCGTGCCGATGCCGTAGCAGACGCCGCGCAGCAGGTGGGCGAGCGCGGCTCGCCGGCGGCGGCCGGCGCGGCGGCGTGGGAGGCGCCGCACGCGGGCGCGGACCGCGGGGCCGGGCGGCTGTTCACGACTGTCGGACATGGCGGGCGGTCCTCTCCTCGGGGGCGTCGTGCGGGGTCCGTTCGGTGCCCGCCGCGGCCGGCCGGCAGCGGCGTCGGGCAGCGGGGCGGATCGGCGGCGGGCCGGCAGCGGCGGATGAAGTCGTGCAGCCAGTCGGCCAGCCGGCGGTCGGGCGGGCGGACGATGATGCAGGGGCCGCCGGTGGCCAGGCGGTCGACCTCCATCTCCAGCCGCCCCGTCGGGGGGCTCGCGGCGGAGCCGTTCCTGCGCACGTAGAGCGCGGCCGCCTCCAGGCAGGCGAGGAACTCCGTGTCGGGCGCCTCGGAGTCGAGGGCGCTGTGGGTGACCTGGTGCAGCCAGTGCTGTGCCTCGCGGCTCTCGCCGAGGGCGAGATGGTGCAGGTGCAGGCAGTACGCGGCGGCCCGGTTGCCGGCCCCGGCGGCCAGCTGCCACCAGAACTGGGCGCTCTCCGGGTGCCCGGTGAGATACAGCAGGCACGCGAAGACCAGCGCGCCGTCGACGTCGAGGTACTCCTCGCCGCGCTCGGTGTCGTCGGTGTCCGTGGCCAGCCGTCGCACGTGCACGGCCGCGTCGGGCCGGTTCAGTATCCAGCGGCAGACCACGGCCAGCCGCTGGCCCGCCTCGGCCGCCCGGGCCATGTCCGGCGGCGGCGCGGCCCGCGTGGCGTCCGCCGCCAGCCGGCGCAGCGCCTTGGCGACGTCGAACGAGTCCGAGGGCGAGGTCGGCACGGCGGCGCCGGCCAACAGCTCGTCGATGGTGGTCACTGCCCCGCTCCTTCGCCGTCGCGCCCCGCTCCCGCGCCGCCGTGCCCCGGGCCCTTCTCGGCCGCCGCGGGGCCGGCGGCGAGCCCCAACTGCGCCCTCAGCCGCTCCCTGCCCCGGCGGCCGTGGTAGTCCACCGTCCGCTCGTGGAGGCCCATGAAGCGGGCGATCCGGGAGGTCTCGTAGCCCAGCAGGTGGCGCAGCGCGATGACCGTGAACTGCCGGGGCGGCAGCTCGGCGATCGCCTCGTACAGGCCGTTGCTGCTCTCGAGCATCTCCAGCTTGCCCCGGGCCTCGCGCAGGGCGCGCAGCGCACGGGCTATCGGCCCGTTGATGACGAACGCCGGTTTCCGGCCCTCCCGCTCCAGGCGGTCGGCGACGCTGCGGTGCAGCACCGCCAGCGTCCGCTGCTCCAGGTCCCCGGCCTGGAGCAGGTGGTCCCAGCCGCCGAGGATCTCCAGGAACACCTGGTGGACCACGTCCTCCGCGGCGCGGCGGCTGCCGAGGTGGATCTCGGCGAAGGCGTGGAAGAACTCCTGGTGGCCCAGGTAGAAGCCCTCGAAGTCCAGGGGGAGGCAGAGCTCTTCGTCCACCGGGTGACCCGGCGCGCCGTCCTGGGGCGAGACGCCGGCTCCGACATCGCCATCACTCACGTGGGCCTCCGGGTTGCAGTGATCATCACAGGGGGTCTCTTCATCGGTGCGTGTTCCGGGTACGGGCGAACTCGTCCGCACCGGGGCCCTGTTGGGCCCTCACGACCACCCTGTCGTTTTCCGGCCCGCCACACTCACGCGCACCCGAGAAAAAATCACCATGCGATCATGAATGGGGACGCTGCGTAGTTTCGATGCCCGAACACATGCCCAGAAAGGGGTGTTGAGCTGGCCCGCCGCGAGGGCGTCCGCTCAGCGGACGACCGTTCCTTCCCCTCGGGTGACCGAAGTCACACCCGTCATGTGCGATCGCGAGCGCCGCCCGCACCACTTCGCTCCCACTGCTGCACGGAAACGGCCCCCGCGGCCACGGACGGGTGAACGCCCCGCTCGTCAGGGGCGGAGCGCGCGCATCAGGAGGTCCGCGAGGTGGTCCGCGACCTCCCGGGGGGAGAGCGGGCCGTCGGGCCGGTACCAGCTCGCCAGGTGGTGGACGGACCCGAAGTGGTAGTCCACCACGAGGTCGGCGGGGGTCGCCGTGCTGAACACGCCGGCCCGCTGGCCCTCCTCGACCAGCGCCCGGAACCGCTCGTGGTAGCGCCGCCGTTCGGCCCGCACCTGCCGGTTCTTCTCGGGGCTGAGCTGGTGCATGGAGCGGAAGAAGATCGTGGCGTCGTCCAGGTGCTCGATGGTGGTGACCACCACGTCGGCCGCCGCGTCGCGCAACCGCCGCTCCACCGGCGCGTCGGCGTCGGCGAAGGCGTCGAGCCGCTCCTGCTGCAGGCGCAGCACGCGGGCGTACACCTCGTGCAGCAGATCCTCCTTGGAGCCGAAGTAGTGGTAGAGCGCCCCCTTGGTGACCCCGGCCGCCTCGACGATCTCCTGGACGGAGGTGCGGTCGTAGCCGCGCTCGGCGAAGAGCCGGGTGGCGGCCGCGAGCAGCCGCCGCGGCACCGTCGGTCGCGGCGCGGGAACGCGCTGCTCGTCCACCGTCGCTTCGGCCATGGCCGCCACCCGCCTTCCGGTCTTTCCCGCTCCGCCGCGCCCGCTGTGCCGCGGGTCAGGTGCCGCCCGCCGGGTCGCGGGGGCGCAGTTCCCGTCGCAGGATCTTCCCACTGCTGGTCTTCGGCAGCTCCGGCAGGATCTCCACGACCCGGGGGTACTTGTACGCGGCCAGCCGCTGGGCGCAGTGGGCCACGAGCTCCTCGGGTTCGGCGCCGCGGCCGGGGCGCAGGCTGACGTACGCCTTCACCGTCTCGCCGCGGTAGGCGTCCGGCACCCCGACGACCGCGGCCTCGCGCACGGCGGGGTGGGTGTAGAGGACGTCCTCGACCTCGCGGGGCCACACCTTGAAGCCGGACGCGTTGATCATGTCCTTCTTGCGGTCGACGACGTAGAGCCAGCCGTCCGGGTCCATGAACCCGATGTCGCCGGTGCGCAGTTCGCCGCCGGGGAAGGTGGCGGCGGTGGCCTCGGGCTGCCGCCAGTAGCCGGGCACGACCAGGGGGCCGGCCACCGCTATCTCCCCGCGCTCGCCGAGCGGCACCTCCGCGCCCTCGTCATCGAGGACGCGGATGCGCGCGCCCGGGGTGGGCAGGCCGACGGAGAGGGCGCCGGTGACCGGGTCGACGGGGGCCCGCAGACCGGGCGGGACGCTGGCGCAGGCGCCGGAGCACTCGGTCAGCCCGTAGCCCTGGCGCAGGTACGGGCCGAACTCCGCGCCGAACCGCTCGACCAGCGCGGCGGGCACGGCGGCCCCGCCCGAGCCGAGCACCCGGAAGGAGGCGAAGTGCTCGCGGGTGGCGCCCGGGTGGGCGGAGAGCGCCACGTACGCGGTGGCGGGGCCCGCGGTGAAGTGCGGCCGGTGCTCCAGGAACGCGTCCAGCACGACGCCCGGTTCGAAGCGGTAGGCGAGGGCGAGCGTGCCGGCGTTGAGGACGCAGGCGGCCAGCTCGCACACCATGCCGGTGATGTGGAACAGCGGGGCCAGCACGAAGACGCCGGCGCCGTCGTCGAGCTCGCTCCCCTGGCGCTGGGCCTCGGCGCTGAAGGCGATGGAGCCATGGGTGTTCATGGCGCCCTTGGGGAGGCCGCTGGTGCCGGAGGTGTAGCTGATGAGCGCGAGATCGGAGGAGCGGAGGGGTACGGGTGCGGGGGCGGCGCCCGTACGACTGCCCGCGCCCGACCCCGTACGACTGCCCGCGCCCGACCCCGTACGACTGCCCGTGCCCGTACGGCGATCGGCTTCGGCACCCGTACGGCTGCCCGCACTCGTACGGCCGTCCGTGCCCGCGCTCGTACGGTCATCGGCTCCGGCACGGGCCACGGCGAGGAGGTCGTCGGCGTCGGCCGCCGGCTCCGGGCGTTCGCGTGGCAGCACGCGCGGGTCGTCGCGGGTCTGGAAGTCGTGCGGGCGGGCGGTCAGCACGACGCGGACGGCGGAGCCCGCCGCGACCCCGCGCAGATGGCCCGCCCAGGCGCGGTCCTCGCAGACCAGCGCGGTGACCTCGGCGTCGGCCAACACATGGCCGACCTCGCGCTCCTTGTACATGGGGTTGACGGGCACGACCACGCCGCCCGCCTTCCAGGCGCCGAGCAGCGCGATCACGAAGTGCGGGGTGTTCTGCAGCATCAGCGCCAGCCGGTCGCCGCGGCCGAAGCCGCGCCGCGCCAGATGGCCGGCCACGCCGTCGGAGAGCCGGTCGACCTCGGCGTAGCTCAGCCGGCCGTCGAAGTAGGCCAGCGCCGTGCGGTCCGGGACGCGGCGCACCGCGTCGAGGAAGGCGTGCAGCACGGTCTCGGGCGGCCGGACGGGCGCGCGCATGGCCGCGGAGTAGTGGGCGAGCCAGGGCATGGCGGCGTACGGGGAGCCGCCCGTGGCGCCGGTGGGGCCGGTGCGCTCGGTCTCGCTCACGCGCCCTCCCCCGCCCGTACGCCGTCGAGCGTGCGCTGGACCCGGTTCATCCCCTGGAGCCAGCGCTCCGGGTCCGCGGCGCGCTGCGCGTAGTACGCGCCGACCTCCGGGTGCGGCAGGATCAGGAACCGCTCCTGGGCGATGCCCTCGGCCACCGCGTCGGCGACCTGCTCCGGCTCGATCGCGGTCGGCCGGAGCACGAGGTCGCCGACGGCTCCGGTGGCCGCCAGCATGTCCGTGCGCACGCCCTGCGGGCAGACCGCGTGCACGGCTATGCCGCGGTGCCGGTAGGTGATCGAGAGCCACTCGGCGAACGCCAGCGCCGCGTGCTTGGTGACGCTGTAGGAGGCGGAGCCGACGAGGGTGAGCAGGCCGGCGGCGGAGACGGTCGACACGAAGCGGCCCTCGCCGCGCTCCAGCCAGCCGGGCAGCAGGGCGCGGGCGGCCCGGACGTGCGCCATGACGTTGACGTCCCAGGCGAGCCCCCACTGCTCCTCGTCCGCCTCGGGGCCGCCGACCGCGCCGACGCCGGCGTTGGCGAAGTACGCGTCGACCGCCCCGCCCAGGGCGTCGAGGGCGTCGGGCACGATCCGGGAGGCGTCGCCGGGGAGCGCCGTGCCGCCGATCTCCTCGGCGACGGCCCGCGCCTTGGCGGCGTCGAGGTCGTTGACCACGACCCGCGCCCCCTCGGCGGCGAACCGGCGCGCGAGGGCGGCGCCGATGCCGCCGCCTCCGCCGGTCACCACGACCCCCGCGTCGCGCCATGTCCTCACCATCGCGGCTCCTTCGGCTCGGCTGCTGCGCGCAGACTAACCAGTCGGTATGTCTGCGAAAAGGGGGCGTTCCCGGCCCCCTTGGCGCCCGGGGCCCCTGCCGCACACGGGCCCGACGGGGTGCGGCGGCGGGTGGGCTCTCCGTCGCGCAGCGGCACCGTGGCGGGAAAACGCGCGGCCCGGCGCGTTCTCGCGGCGGTGGGCGCGCGCTAGCGTGCGCCGCATGGAACCCGCTTCGCTGTCCCGACGGAGTCTGCTCGCCGCCGGCGCCGTGACCGCCGGCACGGCCGGGGTCGCCGCCGCCACCGGGGTCGCCCACGCCACCGACGCCGCCCACGCCGCGCCGGCGACCGGCCGGCGGGTCCGCACCGGATTCGACCGGCTGGCCGCCGAGGGCTACCGCCGGCTGGCCGGCCGACGCGTCGGCGTGGTCACCAACCCGACCGGAGTGACCGCCGACGTCACCCACATCGTCGATGTGATGCACGCCGACGACCGGGTGAACCTGATCGCCGTCTTCGGCCCCGAGCACGGCTTCCGGGGCACCGCCCAGGCGGGCGGCTCCGAGGGAAAGTCGACCGACCCGGCGACCGGGCTGCCGGTGTACGACACGTACGGCAAGAGCGGGGCCGCGCTGGCCGCCGTCTTCACCGAGTCCGGTGCCGACACCGTGGTCTTCGACATCCAGGACGTGGGCGCCCGCTTCTACACGTACATCTGGACGCTGTACGACTGCATGGTCGCCGCCGTGCTCGCCGGCAAGCGGATCGTCGTGCTGGACCGGCCGAACCCGGTGACCGGGCGCGCCGCCCACGGCCCGGTGCTGGACCGCGCGTACGCCACCTTCGTGGGCCGCGAGCCGATCGCCCAGGCCCACGGCATGACCGTGGGCGAGCTCGCGCTGCTGTTCAACGCCGCGTTCGTGCCCCGCGTGGCGGGCCGCGCCGCCGAGCTCGACGTCGTCCCCCTGGCGGGGTGGCGCAGGGGCGACTTCCACGACCGCACCGGGCTGCCCTGGGTGCCGCCCAGCCCCAACATGCCGACCCCGGACACCGCCCTGGTGTACGCCGGCACCTGCCTGTTCGAGGGCACGAACCTGTCCGAGGGGCGCGGCACGACCCGGCCGTTCGAACTGCTGGGCGCCGAGGGCGTGGACCGGCGGTGGGCGGCGGAGATGAACGCCCTGGAGCTGCCGGGCGTCCGCTTCCGGGAGGCGTACTTCACGCCCACCTTCTCCAAGTTCCAGGGGAAGACCTGCGGCGGGGTGCAGCTCCATGTGCACGACCGGGCGGCGTACGACCCGGTGCGCACCGGGGTCGCGCTGCTGGTCACGGCGAAGCGGGTGTGGAGCGGTTTCGCCTGGCGGGCGGACCACTGGATCGACAAGCTGACCGGCTCGGCCACGGTCCGCACCCTGGTGGACGCGGGCGCGGGCCCGGACGACGTCGTCGCCGCCTGGCAGGAGGGACTGACGGCGTTCCGGCGCGTACGGGCGGAGCATCTGCTGTACCGGGGGCGCTGAGAGGGAGCCGTGAGCCGATTGGGGTCGACCGACGTATGGTCAGCCGGGGAGCGCCATTGGGATGATGCGCGCACATCGGACCGGCCCCGGGGGACACCATGGCGGGCATCAGCGGCACGGGCACCGGCATCACGGTCGCTCCCTACTGGGAGGTGATGTTCGACGCGGACGGGGACGTCTCGCCGGGTCAGCGGGACCGGCTCTGCCGGGAGGCCGCGCGGGGCGACCTCACGGATCTGCTGGTCTTCGCGCACGGCTGGAACAACGACCGATCGATGGCGACCCGGCTGTACGGGCGGTTCTTCCGGTTCTTCCCCGAGCACCTCGGGGAGGGGGTGCGGCTGGGCTACGCCGGGGCGGTGTGGCCGTCGATGCGGTTCGGCGACGAGTCGATTCCGGACTTCGACCCCACGGCGGTCTCGCGGGAGGCGGCCGCGGCGATCATGCGCCCGTCGCTGGACCTGCGGGTGCGCCGGGCCCTGGCGGACGCCTTCCCGGGGCAGGCGGAGACCGTCGACCGGCTGGCGGCGCTGCTCGACGAGCGGCCCGGTTCAGAGGCGGCGCTGGAGGAGTTCGCGGGCCTGGTGCGGCGCCTGGTGACGGTGGCGCCGGACAGCCCGGGCGCGGGGTTCGCCGCGGACACCACAGCGGAGGCGGACCCCACGGCGGAGACGGAGACGGGCCCCACCGGCGGGGCGGACGCGAGCACGGACACCGCGGGCGAGGCGGGCACGGGCACGGACACCGCGGAGACGCGCGCGGCCGGCGGCGACGACCGGCCGCCGGCCATGCTCGTGGACGACCCCGTCGCCGTGTGCGACGTCTTCGCGGCGGCCCTGGAGGAGACCGGCGCCGGCACCGCCGACCCGGGCGCGGAGGGGCTGGTGCCCTCGCTCGGCGCCTCGCTGCTCGACCGGCTCTGGCACGGCGCCCGGGAGATGCTGCGCCAGGCGACGTACTACGCGATGAAGCGCCGGGCGGGCACGGTCGGCGAGCGCGGCCTCGGCCCCGCCCTGGGCGAACTGGCCGAGGCGGCGCCCGATCTGCGGGTCCACCTGGCCGGGCACAGCTTCGGCGGCCGGCTGGTGTCCTTCGCGCTGCGCGGCCTGCCCGAGGGCGTGCGCTGCGTGAAGTCGGTCACCCTGCTCCAGGGCGCCTTCTCGCACTACGCGTTCGCGCCCCGGCTGCCGCACGAGCCCGGCCGCTCCGGCGCGCTGCGGGGCGCCCCCGACCGCGTCGACGGGCCCGTGGTGGCCTGTCACTCCCGGCACGACACCTCGCTGCGGGTGCTCTATCCGCTGGCCTCCCGGCTGTCCGGGGACGCGCACGGCGTGCTGGGGCTGGAGGAGCGCTGGGGCGCGATGGGCGGGAACGGCATCCAGGCGGTGGCCGGAACGCGGCGGCTGTCGCTGGAGGAGGCACTGGGCGGGCCGTTCCCGGGTAGCGGGTGTGTGAGCGTGGACGCGGCGGCCGTCGTGCGGCGGGGGTCGCCGCCCACCGGCGCGCACAGCGACATCTGTCATGAGGAACTGGCGCGGATCGTGCTGGCCGCCGGGCGGATCGGGCGGCCGCCGCGCCCTTGAGGACGCCGGGAGAAATTCGATGGAGCCGAATCGCGATCCACCACGTCCACTCCACATCGCAGCAGTGCGAATGCCGAAGTGTCGAGCGACGGAGGTGGGATGCGATGGCCGGTTTCAGAAGTCTCGCCCGAGAGGTGCGCAACCCTCGGAATGTCGCCGCGCAGCGCCGTACGTGCCTGCGCAAGTGCCTGGAGCGGTTCGCGCCGTACGGGCACCGGGCCACCTGGCACCATCTGTGCGAGCGGGCCGGGATCGGTACGGAGGACCGCCATCCCGACCCGGCCCGGCTGGTGGCCGCCCTGGAGGAGCTGGAGGAGGCGCGGGCGGTCTGGCTGGCCTATGACGCGGAGTTCGCCGCCCGGCGCCGGCGGGAGAAGCACGAGGGGGTGCGGCAGCCGAGCGCCCTCGACGACTGGCACCGGCTGACCTGGGGCGGCCGGGGGGTCGCCTGGTGCGACGACCCGCTGGTGCACCCGTCGGCGCCGCTCGCGGAGGTGCTGCGCAGCCTCATCCGGGCGCTGGAGTCAGAGCCGGGCGACTCCTGCCCGGTCTGCGGCGGTCCGCGGCTGGTGTGGCGCGACGACCTGGAGCACGAACCCCGTTCCGGGCCGGTGTGCACGAGCTGCGGCATCCTCGTACCGCTGCCGGTGCTGACGCCCGGTGCGGTGACGCGGGCCCGGCGCGCCCGCCGGGAGGCGGTCGGCGCGGCGGCCGCGGCGGCGCCCCGCTGACCCCACTGGCCCCCTGATGATCCCTGGCTGTCCCCCGGGGCTCCCGTACCGGTTCCGGCCGACCCACGCCCACGGCCGCCACGGCCCGGACGCCCCCCGACGCGACCTGGACGACCCCCGACACCCCCGACGACCGCCGGGGGTCGTTACTGCGGCTCCGTCTGGTACCCGCAGCTCAGGCAGTAGTAGTAGGTGCCGTTCTCGCCAGTGGTGTACGTGAGGTTCCCGCATCCGTTGGGGCAGGTCATGGTCGGTTTCCCTTCTGCTCGGGGCAGGGCCCGTCGCGGTGCTCGCGGCGTCCGTCACAGCAGTTGCAGGGGGCGTGCTTCACCGCCGACCCGCCGGACGTGATGTAGCGGCGGGTCGAACCGGTGGCGGAGCAGGGGGCGCAGGGGTTGACCGGCTTGACGTTCTTCCGGTCCCGCTGAGCGTCCAGAAACGCTCCGGCCGCCTCCGCGGCGTGGGTTCGCGTGTCGTAGTCGTCTCGCGTCACGTCTCTTACGTCCCCGTCCACGCGGCGGACACTCATCCGTTACGCCTCCCTGCTCGATCCGCCGGCCCGCGACTGCGCGGGCCGGCGGCCGGCGGCTCGTCGCCGGGGCCGCCCGATCAGCCCGTTCGCCGCTCCACGAGCAGGGCGGAACCGCTCCTGGTCTCGCCGAACGTGTCGTCCGGGTTGGTCAGCACACACTTGTCCAACGACAGACAGCCGCATCCGATGCAGTCGGTGAGGTGGTCGCGCAGTCGGCTGAGCTGACTGATGCGCTGGTCCAGCTCCGTGCGCCAGGTCTCGGAGAGGGTGGCCCAGTCCTCCCGGGTGGGGGTGCGCTCCTCCGGCAGCTTGGCGAGCGCCGCCCGGATGGTGGCGAGCGGGATGCCGACGCGCTGTGCCGCGCGGATGAACGCCACCCGGCGCAGGGCGTCACGGCCGTAGCGGCGTTGGTTGCCGCTCGTACGGCGGCTGTGGATCAGGCCCTTGGCCTCGTAGAAGTGCAGGGCGGACACGGCCGCGCCGCTGCGTGCGGACAGCTGGCCGACTGTCAGTTCGGATACGCCGGTGGGAATCTGGGGCACGTTCACGACTGTACGCGGCCGGTCGGGAGACCGGCCCATCGCATCGGACAGGAGGCGGACGATGGCGTCACCCAGGGTGTTCACATCGCTCGACGAGCTGGGCACGGCGGTCGGCACGGAACTGGGGCCCGGCGACTGGCTGGAGGTCGACCAGAAGCGGATCGATCTCTTCGCCGAGGCCACGGGCGACCACCAGTGGATTCATGTGGACCCCGGGCGGGCGGCCGAGGGCCCCTTCGGCACGACGATCGCGCACGGCTATCTCACGCTGTCGCTGCTGCCGGCGCTGGTGCCGCGGCTGATGCGGGTGGAGGGGGTCCGGATGGGGGTCAACTACGGGCTCAACCGGGTGCGTTTCCCGGCCCCGGTGCCGGTGGGCGCGCGGCTGCGGGCCGCTGCGCGCATCCTCGACGTGCGGGAGGTGGAGGGCGGGGCGCAGGTCACGCTGGCGGTGACAGTGGAGCGGGAGGGCGGGGAGAAGCCGGTGTGCGTGGCGGAGACGGTCAGCCGGCTGTTCACGTAGTGAGTGGGCTCCTCACGGGGGCTGTTCACCGGGAGCGTGGGCCGTTCACGGGGTGCCGGGCGCGTCCCCCCGGACCATGCGCAGCACCAGGTCCGCGTACAGCTCCCCCACCTCCGCCGGCGTGCGGCGGCCCTCCGCGTCGAACCAGCGGGCCACGTCGATGCAGAGGGAGAGCACGGCGAGCGCGGTGCCGGGCACGTCCGGCACCGCGAAGTCGCCCGAGCGCACCCCGTCCTCGATGATCGAGCGCACCGCCTCGTCGGTCCGGCGCCGCAGCGCGACGATCTCCGCGTAGTGCTCGGGGCCGAGCGCGCCCAGCTCGTACTGGACCACCCGGGCGGTGGTGTGGTGCTCGGCGTGCCAGCGGACGAAGGACCGTACGGCGGTGGCGAGGCGCTCGGCGGGGGTGCCGGGGGCGTCGGCCGCGGTCCGCAGGATGTCCAGCGCGAGCCGGTGGCCGACGCCGCTGATCCGGTAGAGCAGCTCTTCCTTGGTGCGGTAGTGGATGTAGAGGGCGGCCGGGCTCATTCCGGCCCGGCCGGCGATGTCCCGGGTGGTGGTGGCGTGGTAGCCGCGCTCGGCGAACGCCTCGACGGCGGCGACGACCAGCCGGCGGGCGGCGTCGGGGGTGATGTCGGCCCACTCGGCCCCGCCCGGCTCCGCCTCCGCGCCCATGTTCCGCCCCGTTCCCGCGACCGCCGGCGGCCACTCCACCGGCGGTCGTTCACCCTACCGTGACGCTGAGCGACCGCCCGGAGCCTGTTGTCGACAGCTCTCAGAAGACGACGAGGGAGCGGCCGCCCCGGCCCGCGAGCATCGCCTCGAACGCCGCCGGGATGCCGTCGAGGCCGATCCGGTCGGTCACCAGGGCGCCGAGGTCCAGCCGGCCCGCGCGGACGTGGTCGGCCAGCACCGGCAGGTCCCGCGCCGGGTCGCAGTTGCCGTAGACGCAGCCCGAGAGCGTACGGCCGAAGTGGAAGAGCTCCAGCGCCGAGAACGTCACCGTCTCGTCCCGGCCGCCGATGCCGACGACCGTGATCCGGCCGCCGCGCCGGGTGGACTCCCACGCCGTGCGGATCGTCGTGGCGCGGCCCACGCACTCGACGGCCACGTCGGCGCCGTGGCCGCCGGTCAGCTCCCGCACCCGGCGCGCGGTGCCGTCCCCGGCCGGCAGGAACTCCGTGGCGCCGGCCGCGCGCGCCAGTTCTTCCTTGTGCGGGGAGACGTCGACGGCGATCACCGGCCCGGCGCCGGCGATCCGGGCGGACTGCAGGACGGCCAGCCCGATCCCGCCCACGCCGACGACCACCAGCGACTCGCCGGCCCGCACCCGGGCGCTGTGGTGGACCGCGCCGTAGCCGGTGAGCACCGCGCAGCCGAGCAGCGCCGCCTCGGTGAGCGGTACGCCGTCGGGCAGCGGCAGTACGGCGTTCTCGGCGACGACCGTCTCCTCCGCGAACACCGCGGTGGCCAGGCCCGGGTGCAGCTCGCGGCCGTCCTCGGTGCGGGCGTACGGGGTGGCCGCGCCGGCCAGGGCGTTGGCGCACAGCCACGGTTCACGCAGCCGGCAGAAGTGGCAGTCCCCGCAGGAGGGCGCCCAGTTGAGCACCACGGGGGCGCCGGGCGCGACCCGCTCCACGCCCGGTCCGACGGCGGTGACGGTGCCCGCCCCCTCGTGGCCCAGCACGGCCGGGACCGGCTGCCGCAGGGTGCCGTTGGAGAGGGACAGATCGGAGTGGCAGACGCCGGCCGCCGCGACCCGCACCCGCACCTGCCCGGGGCCGGGCTCGGGCAGCTCGATCCCGGTGATCTCCAGGGGCGCGTTGACGGCGGGCAGCACGGCGGCACGGATCATGGCGTCTCTCCTCGGGGTCCGGGTCGGGTTCCGGGTGCCGGGCCGCGGTTCCGGTCGGCCCGCGGGGGTCCGGCCGGCTCTCGGGTGTCGGGCCGCGGGGGTCCGGCCGGCCGGCGTCGGTCAGAGCTGGAGCGACTTCGTCTGGAGGTACTCCAGCAGCCCGTGCGGGCCCAGCTCGCGGCCGACGCCCGACTGCTTGTAGCCGCCGAAGGGCGCCAGCGGGTTGAACCGGCCGCCGTTGATGTCGACCTGCCCGGTCCGCAGCCGGCGGGCGAACGCCACCGCCTCGGTCTCCTCGGCAGCCCAGACGGCGCCCGCGAGGCCGTAGACGGAGTCGTTGGCGATGTGCAGCGCCTCCTCCACGTCCTCGTAGCGCAGCACGCTGAGCACCGGCCCGAAGATTTCCTCCCGGGCGATGGTCATGTCCGGGGTGACGTCGGCGAACACGGTCGGCTTCACGTAGTAGCCGTGCGGCAGGCCCTCGGGGGCTTCCGGGCCGCCGGTGGCCAGCCGGGCGCCCTCGGCGACGCCGCGCTCGATGTAGCCGCGCACGCGGTCGCGCTGGGCCGCGCTCACCACCGGGCCGAGCCGGGTGTCGGGGTGGCTCGGGTCGCCCGGTACGAAGGACTCGGCGGCGGCCACGGCGCGTTCGACGGCCTCGTCGTAGCGGGCCGCGTCCACGAGCATCCGGGTCAGCGCGTTGCAGGACTGGCCGGCGTTGCGGACGACGTTGGCGACGCCGTGCGGCACCGCCCGCTCCAGGTCGGCGCCGGGCAGCAGCACGTTGGCGGACTTCCCGCCGAGTTCGAGCGCCACGCGCTTGACGGCGCCGCCGGCGATCGCTCCGATGCGCTTGCCCACGGCGGTGGAGCCGGTGAACGAGACGAGGTCCACGCCCTCGTGCTCGGCCAGCGCCTGGCCGGCGACCGGGCCGAGGCCGGTGACCACGTTGACCACGCCGGCCGGCAGGCCCGCCGCGTGCACCGCCTCGGCGAACAGCTGGGCGACCAGCGGGGTGTTCTCGGCGGGCTTGAGCACCACGGTGCAGCCCGCGGCCAGCGCGGGGGCGACCTTGGCGACGATCTGGTGGAGCGGGTAGTTCCAGGGCGTGATCGCGCCCACGACGCCCACGGGCTCGTGCAGCACGGTGGAGTTGCCGATCCGCTCCTCGAAGGAGTGCTCGGCGGCCATCTTCGCGTACGAGCCGGCCACGGCGATCGGCAGATCGGCGTGGACGGCGCCGGCGAACCCGATCGGCGCGCCCAGCTCGGCGGTGATCGTCTCGGCGATCTCGTCGCGGCGGGCGGCGAGCGCGTCCCGCAGCGCGGCGATCCGGGCGCCGCGCTCGGCGGGCGGCGTCGCGGCCCACCCCGGGAACGCTTCCCGCGCGGCGGTCACCGCGGCGTCGACGTCCTCGGCACTCCCGGCGGGAACGCTGCCGATGATCTGCTCGTCGGCGGGGTTCCGCACGTCGATCGCGTCCCGCCCCACGGGGACCCGCCACTCACCGGCTATGTACATCCCGTCGTGGGACTTCATCAACGACCTCCCGCGCAAGCGACTGCTCAGTACGTGCAGTGCCCAACCTAACGAGGGCCCCTTCCCCCCCACCAGAGC
>NZ_JBPQTV010000106.1:0-19372 GCF_051386515.1 Streptomyces sp. URMC 123
GCGGCTGCTGGTCGCGGGGGCGACCGCGCTGCTCTGCGGGGCCGTGGCGGCCGGCGTCGCTGGCGCGGAGGCCGCCGACGCCCGTCGGGGGCCGCTGCCGGGGCTCGCCCGTGCGTACGCCGAGGTCACGGCCGAGGTGACGGTCAGCAGAGAGCCCCGGGTGCTGCGCCCGAAGCCGCGCGGCGCGCGGCCCGGTTCGGCGATGCTGGCCATCGACGCCGAGGCGGTGCGCGTGACGGCGGCCGACGGCCGGGTCGTACGGGCCCGTACGCCCGTACTGCTGCTGGTCGGAGGAGCACGGAACGAGCGGCCGGCCCACAACGGGGGTGCGCGAGGCCGTGTGGGCGAGCCGGCGGTGCTCGCCGAGCGGGACGACCCCGAGCGCTGGGCGGGGCTGCTGCCCTCCACCCGGCTGAGGGTGACGGCCACCGCCGCGCCGCCCTCGTCCCGGGACGACCGCGTCGCGGCGGTGCTGCGCGTGACCGGCGACGACCGCCGGCCGTGGATTCTGGAGCGGGCGAGCGCCCCGCACCGCGTCGCGGGCCGCCTGCGTACCGGGCTGCGGGAGGCGACCGACGGCCTGCCGGGCGACGCCCGGGCCCTACTGCCCGGACTGGTCGTCGGCGACACCTCACGGGTTCCGCCGGACCTCCAGGAGGCGATCCGCGCCACCGACCTGTCGCACACCATGGCGGTCAGCGGCGCCAATCTGGCGGTGCTGCTCGCCCTGGTGATCGGGCCGCCACGGCTGGCCGTGCGCGCGGAGCGCCGGGGCCTCGCCGCGCGGCTGGGCGTCCCGCTGCGGGGCACCGCCCTGCTGGGGGGCGCGCTCACGCTCGCGTTCGTGGTGGTCTGCGGCCCCGAGCCCAGCGTGCTGCGGGCGGCGGCCTGCGGCCTGATCACGTTGCTCGCGATCGGCACCGGTCGCCGGCGGTCCCTGATCCCCGCGCTCGCGGCGGCGGTCCTGCTGCTGGTGCTGCTCGCGCCCTGGCTCGCCCGCGAGTACGGGTTCCTGCTCTCCGTGCTGGCCACCGGCGCGCTGCTGACGGTGGCGCCGCGCTGGAGCGCCGCCCTGCGGCGGCGCGGGATGCCGCCGAGGCTCGCCGAGGCGCTGGCCGCGGCCGTGGCGGCCCAACTGGTGTGCGCACCCGTGGTGGTGGTGTTCGCGGCCCGGGTCAGCCTGGTCGCCGTCCCGTGCAACCTGCTCGCGGAGCCGGCGGTGGGCCTGGCGACCGTCCTCGGCTTCGCGGCGCTGGCGGCCGCGCCGCTCCTCATGCCGGCGGCCACCGCCCTGGCGTGGCTGGCGGCCTGGCCCGCCGAGTGGATCGCGGGGGTCGCCCGGACGGGCGCGGCGCTGCCCGGGGCGCAGACGGAGTGGCCGGGCGGCTGGTCGGGCTGCCTGCTGCTCGCGGCCGTGTTCCTCGCCGCCGTCCTCGCCGCGCCCCGGGTCGCGCGCCGGCCCTGGCTCTGCGTGTGCGGTGCGCTGGCGCTGCTGCTGGCGATCGTCCGGCCCGTCCCGCTGCCCGGGACCCTGTCCGGATGGCCACCGGACGGCTGGCGGTTGGCGGTGTGCGACGTGGGGCAGGGGGACGCGCTCGTGCTCGCCGCGGGCCGGGGCACGGCGGTGATGGTGGACGCCGGGCCCGACCCGGCCGCCGCCGACCGGTGCCTGCGCGAGCTCGGCGTGACCCGCCTCCCGCTGGTGGTGCTCACCCACTTCCACGCCGACCATGTCGCGGGGCTGCCGGGCGTGCTGCGCGGCCGGGCTGTGGGCGCCATCGAGACGACGACCCTGGACGAGCCGCCGGACCAGGCGGAGTTCGTACGGCGGGTGGCGGGCGAGGCGGGGGTGCCGGTGCTCCGTACGGCGCCGGGGGAGCGGCGGCTGGGCCCGCTCGCGTGGCGGACGGTGTGGCCGCCACCGGCCGCCGTCGGCACGGCGCCGCCGGAGGGCGCGAACGACGCCAGCGTGACCCTGCTGATCCGCACCGCGGGCCTGCGGCTGTTGCTCCTGGGGGACCTGGAACCGCCGGCTCAGCGGCGGCTGTCGGCGGCGGAGCCGGAGTTGGCGGCGGGCGTGGACGTGCTCAAGGTGGCCCACCACGGTTCGGCGTACCAGGACCCGGGCCTGCTGCGGCTGGCCCGGCCGCGGGTGGCCCTCATCTCGTGCGGCGAGGACAACCCGTATGGGCACCCCGCGCCCCGTACGGTGGCCGCGCTCCGGGCGGGAGGAGCCCGGGTGTTCCGTACGGACACCGACGGCGCGGTGGCGATCACCGGTGGCGCCTCCGGGGACAGCGCGGTCCGCGCCGGGGCGGGAGCGGGAGCCGAACCGGCGCTCGGCGTCGTTGTCAGCGGCCCCGACCCCTGAGCCCCACCCCCACCGCGGGCCCAATTCGGACCTCTGGTGTCAGACGCTGCATTAGCTGCAATACGGCATGCAAGGGCCGTGTTGCTGTGAAAGCCCCAAGGATGATCGAATGAATATCGAACGTAACGATCCCTATGAGGTGCACACAGAATGTTCGGCCGCTGGCTACGCAATCGCACGGGTGAGGGCCCGGGCACCACTCCGCTTCGCGGTCCGGCGGTCCCCGCCGGTGCGGGGATGCTGAGCTGCCGTGTCTTCGACCCGGTACGCCAGCCGCTGGCCGGTGCGGAGTTCGTGGTCAGCGACGCGATGGGCCGCAAGGTGATGGCCGGCGAGTCGGACCCGTTCGGCAGCTTCGTGGCGGCCGTGCCGCCGGGCGGCTACCGGCTGTCGGTCGCCGCCGAGGGCTATGTGCCCTTCCGCGCCGAGGCGGAGGTCACCGAGGGCGGGCACACCGCGGTCGGGGACATCGCCCTCCAGATCGCCCCGCCGCCCCAGCTGCCGGAGCCCGGCGACTGGGAGGTCGACCCCGGCCACTCCACCGTGCGCTTCACCGCCCGCCACATCGGACTGGCCCGCATTCACGGCCGGTTCAACTCCTTCGGCGGGGCGCTGCGCATCGCCGAGCGCATGGAGGACTCCCTCCTGCACGTGGTCATCGACGCCGCCAGCATCGACACGGCGATCCGGATGCGCGACGACCATCTGCGCTCGGCGGACTTCCTGGACGTGAAGCGCTTCCCGACGCTGGAGTTCTACAGCGACCGCTTCACGCACCGGGGCGGCAGCCGCTGGACCGTGTCCGGGGCGCTGACCATCCACGGGGTGAGCCGTACGGTCGCGCTCGACACGCAGTATCTGGGCGTGGGCCACGGCATGAAGGGCGAGCAGCGCGCGGCCTGCACGGCGGTCACCGAGCTGCACCGCGAGGACTTCACCCTGAACTGGCAGCACATGCTGGCGCAGGGCATCGCCGCGATCGGCTCCAGCATCAGCGTCGAGTTGGACATCCAGGCGACGGTCAAGAGCTGAGCCCCGCCCGCCGCCGGGCCAGGGGTTCCGCGCCCGCCGCCCGCCGCCCGCCGCCGGGCCTGGACCGAACCCCGGGCCGGCCCGGCGCGGCGGGTCACTCCCGCTCCAGCCACCCCTCGTACTCCGCCGCGAGCTCGTCCAGCTCCGCCGGGTCCAGCCGCCCCCACGGGTCCTCGACCACCACGAGCCACTGGGCGTCCTCGGCGTCGTCCTCGCCCGCCAGGGCGTCCCGTACGAGTTGGGGCTCCTCCGCGATCGCGAACCGGTGCGGGAGTGCCTCGGCCACCTCCTCGGCGGCGTCGCGGTCGGGCAGCACGAGTACATGTCGAACGTCGCTCACGCCCGACATTGTCGGACACGGCGCCCGCCGCCCGGCACACCACCCCACGCCGACCCCGAGCTCCCTCCCTGCCTCCGCCCCTCACCGACTGTCCGCACGGACTGTCAGTGGCCCATGGGATGCTGGAGGCGATGGCAGGTACCAAGAAGTCCACGACCGACGACCCGCTCGCCCCCGTCACGGTCGCCGTGGGACAGGAGGGGCTCCTCCTCGACCGCGCCGTGCGCCAGGTGATCGCGGCGGCTCGCGCCGCCGACGCCGACACCGACGTACGCGACCTGACCCCCGACGCGCTCCAGCCCGGCACGCTCGCCCAGCTGACGAGCCCGTCCCTGTTCGCCGAGCGCAAGGTCGTGGTCGTCCGCGACGCCCAGGATCTCTCGGCCGACACGATCAAGGACGTCAAGAGCTACCTCGCCGCGCCCGTCGAGGAGATCACCCTGGTGCTGCTGCACGCGGGGGGAGCCAAGGGCAAGGGCCTGCTGGACGCCGCCCGCAAGGCCGGCGCCCGTGAGGTCGCCTGCCCCAAGATGACCAAGCCCGCCGACCGGCTGGCCTTCGTCCGCTCCGAGTTCCGCACGGCCGGCCGCTCGGCCGCCCCGGAGGCCTGCCAGGCGCTCGTCGACGCCCTGGGCAGCGACCTGCGCGAGCTCGCCAGCGCCTGCGCCCAGCTCGTCGCCGATGTCGAGGGCACCATCGACGAGGCCGTGGTGGCCCGCTATTACACCGGCCGCGCCGAGGCGTCGAGCTTCACCGTCGCCGACCGCGCGGTCGAGGGCCGGGCGGCGGAGGCGCTGGAGGCGCTGCGCTGGGCCATGGCCACCGGGGTCGCCCCGGTGCTGATCACCAGCGCGCTCTCGCAGGGCGTGCGCTCCATCGGCAAGCTGGCCTCCGCCCCGCGCGGGATGCGCCCCGCCGACCTGGCGCGGGAGCTCGGCATGCCGCCGTGGAAGATCGACCGGGTGCGGCAGCAGGTGCGCGGCTGGTCCGCGGACGGCGTCTCGGTGGCGCTGAGGGCGGTCGCCGAGGCGGACGCGGCGGTCAAGGGCGGCGGGGACGACCCCGAGTACGCCCTGGAGAAGGCCGTCGTGACCGTGGCCCGCGCCGCCCGCCCCAGCCGCCCGTACTGACCCTGCCTGCCCCGGCCCGCTCCCGTACTGACCTGGGGCCCTCCGGCCCCGTCCCCCCTACGAGCCGAACTCGCGCCCCGGCGGCGTCGTGTCCTTCTGCTTCAGCTTGGGCAGCGCGGCCTTGACGTCGTCCGTGAGCATGGCGACCACCTCGCTCTTCGACAGGGGCTTCTCCCCCTCCGGCATCGAGTACGGGTTGAAGGAGACGGTGTAGGTCATCCAGCCGTCCCGCACGCCGATCATCGCGAAGCTCGGCGAGGAGGTGTCCTTGGTGGGGTCCTCGTCGGTGACGACGTACGCCTCCTGGCCGACCCCCGGCAGCTCCTGGAGCCGGTAGACCCGCTTGCTCGACTTGGTCCCGGCCGGGCGGTCCTTGTACCAGTGGAAGTCCGCCGTGAACTCCGGGCCCGGGTCCGTGGCCTTGTGCAGCTCCAGCGACATGCTGAGGGAGGCCCGCTGTGCCTTGTCGCCCGTGGAGGACTTGCGGGTGATCCAGCACCGGGAGGAGTCCAGCGCCTGGTGCTCCGCCGACTCCGGGTCGTCGGAGTCGATCGACTCGGGGAAGCGCGACTTGAACGAGGCGTTGTCGACCGAGGAGCAGAGGTCGCGGTGGAGCTGGTACCCGGCGAGGTCCGCCTCGGGGCCGTCGCCCGGCCCGAAGGCGTACAGCCCGCCGGCCCACAGCGCCGAGACCACGACCGCGCTGACCGCCGCCCATATCCAGCCCTGCTTGCCGCCGGGCTTCCCGCCACCGGCCGGCGGCGGCGCGTACGCCCCCATCGGCGCCCCGGGCCCCATCGGCGCCCCGGGCCCCATCGGCCCCGCCGCCTGCGGATACGGCGCCTGCGCGGGAGCCCCGTAGGGGCCGTACCCCGCCGGGCCCTGAGCCTGGCCGGGCACCGGGGCCTGGCCCGGGACCTGACCGGCGGCCTGGGCCTGGCCCGGTCCCTGCGCGTACGGGTTCGGGTGCCCCTGCGGCGCCGCGTACCCGCCCTGCGCGGGCGACGGCTGCTGGGGCGGCTGGGGAGCGGAGGGGCCGGGCGGATACGGCGATGAAGGCGGCGTGGACATGACGGAACCCTATCGAAGGCTCCCGGCTCCGCATCCCCCCGTATCCGCAGGTGGGGCCTTGTGCCAGTGCTCGTGCGCCCCGGCGCCCCGCCGCGTCCGTGAAACGCCTCGGGGCCCCGGCCCGTCCTTGGGGAAAGGACGGGCCGGGGCCCCGAGTCTTCAGCTCATGCGCCGCACCCGCGTGGCGAACGCAGGCCGCGTGCGGCGCTCAGTCGCGGACAGTCCCCGTCCGCGAAAGGGATGCCGGTCGGAGCGGATGAGAGGGCCCGCTTGGGTCCGGTCCGGCGAGGGGTGGGGCCGTCATCCGGTCCCGATGGGACCGTCGTCCGGTCCCGAAAGGCTGGATCAGCCCTGGAGGGAGGCGACCCGCTGAGCCAGCGCCGACTTCTTGTTGGCGGCCTGGTTCTTGTGGATCACGCCCTTGCTGACGGCCTTGTCGAGCTTCTTGGACGCCTCACGGGCGGCGACGGTGGCCTTCTCGAGGTCACCGGCGGCCACGGCCTCACGGGTCTTGCGGATCGCGGTCTTGAGCGACGACTTGACGGCCTTGTTGCGCAGGCGCGCCTTCTCGTTCGTCTTGTTCCGCTTGATCTGGGACTTGATGTTCGCCACGAAAGAGCCTTTGCAGGTTCGTTGGATTCTTGAGCTGCGCCACGCGTGAGAGGGCACGAGGCACAGTAGGCCAGGCTACCAGGAGCGCCGAGGCCCTCCCAAACCGGTCGCCGCCGTCCGGCCGTGGGAGGATGGAGGCTACGTATCGATCCGACCAGAGGCGATCGGCGTCTCAAGAAACAGGACCCTGCGTGCCCGCGACCCCCATCAACGTGCCGGAGCCCAGCCGCACCGATCCGGCGCTGATCCGTAACTTCTGCATCATCGCGCACATCGACCACGGCAAGTCGACGCTCGCCGACCGGATGTTGCAGCTCACCGGTGTCGTCGAGCAGCGGCAGATGCGCGCCCAGTATCTCGACCGGATGGACATCGAGCGTGAGCGCGGCATCACGATCAAGTCCCAGGCGGTCCGGCTCCCGTGGGCGCCGACCACCGGCGAGGGCGTGGGCCGCACCCACATCCTCAACATGATCGACACCCCGGGTCACGTCGACTTCACCTACGAGGTCTCCCGCTCCCTCGCGGCGTGCGAGGGCACGATCCTCCTGGTGGACGCGGCCCAGGGCATCGAGGCCCAGACCCTCGCCAACCTCTATCTGGCGATGGAGAACGATCTCACGATCGTTCCGGTCCTCAACAAGATCGACCTGCCGGCGGCGCAGCCCGAGAAGTTCTCGGAGGAGCTGGCCAACCTCATCGGCTGCGACCCCTCCGACGTGCTCAAGGTCTCCGCCAAGACCGGCGTCGGCGTGGACGCGCTGCTCGACCGGGTGGTCGCCGACGTCCCGGCCCCGGTCGGGGTGGCCGACGCCCCGGCCCGCGCCATGATCTTCGACTCGGTGTACGACTCGTACCGCGGTGTCGTCACCTATGTCCGGGTCGTCGACGGCCAGCTCAACAAGCGCGAGCGCATCCGGATGATGTCGACCGGCGCCTCCCACGAGCTGCTGGAGATCGGCGTCTCCTCGCCCGAGATGACCCCGGCCGACGGCCTCGGCGTCGGCGAGGTGGGCTATCTGATCACCGGCGTGAAGGACGTCCGCCAGTCCAAGGTGGGTGACACGATCACCTCCCTCAGCAAGGGCGCCGTGGAGCCGCTGGGCGGCTACAAGGACCCCAAGCCGATGGTCTTCTCCGGCCTCTATCCGCTGGACGGCTCGGACTACCCCGAGCTCCGCGAGGCGCTGGACAAGCTGCAGCTCAACGACGCCGCGCTGGTGTACGAGCCGGAGACCTCGGCGGCCCTGGGCTTCGGCTTCCGCGTGGGCTTCCTCGGCCTGCTGCACCTGGACGTGATCCGCGAGCGCCTGGAGCGCGAGTTCGGCCTCGAACTGATCGCGACCGCGCCCAACGTGGTCTACCGCGTGATCATGGAGGACGGCTCCGAGCACACGGTCACCAACCCGAGCGAGTTCCCCGAGGGCAAGATCAGCGAGGTGTACGAGCCGGTCGTGCGCGCCACGATCCTCGCCCCCAGCGAGTTCATCGGCTCGATCATGGAGCTCTGCCAGACCCGCCGCGGCACCCTCCTGGGCATGGACTACCTCTCCGAGGACCGGGTCGAGATCCGCTACACCCTGCCCCTCGCCGAGATCGTCTTCGACTTCTTCGACCAGCTGAAGTCCAAGACCCGCGGCTACGCCTCGCTGGACTACGAGCCCACCGGCGAGCAGGCGTCCAGCCTGGTCAAGGTGGACATCCTGCTGCACGGCGACAAGGTGGACGCCTTCTCCGCGATCACCCACAAGGACGCCGCGTACGCGTACGGCGTGCGGCTCGTCGCCAAGCTGCGCGAGCTCATCCCGCGGCAGGCCTTCGAGGTGCCGATCCAGGCGGCCATCGGCTCGCGCGTCATCGCCCGCGAGACGATCCGCGCCATCCGCAAGGACGTCCTCGCCAAGTGCTACGGCGGTGACATCTCCCGTAAGCGGAAGCTGCTGGAGAAGCAGAAGGAGGGCAAGAAGCGGATGAAGATGGTCGGCTCCGTGGAGGTTCCGCAGGAGGCGTTCATCGCGGTGCTGTCCAGCGACGACTCCGGCGGCAAGAAGAAGTAGCGCTCCGCCGGCACACCCGGCACCCGAGCGAGCGACGAGGGCGCCCGACCGTACCGGTCGGGCGCCCTTCTTGTGCGGCATCCGGGTGAATGCGAAAAAAGCCGGGAGCCATGGGGTTTCTGCCGGGATGAGACGGCCGTTACCCACGGTGGCACCGGTGTCCCGGGCGGCCCGAGAGGCGCTCGACCGGCACGACCGTCGTGACCGTGCAGGACACCGCTCGGAAAGGGATGCTGAAGTGAAGTACACCAAGGCTGCCGCCGTCATCGCCGGTTCCGTCATGGCCCTGGGAACCGCGACTCCGGCCTTCGCCGCCGATGGGAAGGGGGGGCCGGCAGGCTCGCTCCGCGCCAACACCAGCAAGCTGCTCGGGCTGAACGAGCAGCAGACCCGCGAGGTGACCGCCCCCCTGGAGAAGCCGGTCAACGACCTGGTGCGCTCCACCGACGAGACCGCGGAGGAGGGCGGCGAGGTCGTCGGCCAGGTCGCGATGCGGCAGGTGAAGCACCTCCACCGGCACGCCAAGGAGCAGGTCGAGCACTCGGCCCAGTCGAAGAAGTCGCGGACGGACGTCTCCCCGATGGAGAACCTCCGCCTCGTGAAGCTGCCGACGGGCATGATGCCGACCGGCATGGTCCCGACGGCCCGCTGATCGCTCCCGCGCGCCGATCCTCTCCGCGCGCCGATCCTCTCCGCGCGCCGATCGCCGGCCGGCAGGCCGGCCCCGTACCCCGGGCGGGCCCGACGCACTGCGTCGGGCCCGTTTGTCATGCCGTCGGCGCGAAGGGCGCGTCCAGCCTCTTACGCCCGCGCTCCCCGCGCTCTACCCTGATCTCTGCTCGAAGGTTACTCGCCAGTTAAACAACTCCCCGTCACACTCCAGTCACAGCACTGCCGCGGGCCACGGAGGATGTCGTGAGCAACACGCAGACCTTGATCGATGACCGGCCGCCCTCCGTGGCGACGCTCTTCCTGGAACGGGTCGAGGCCACCCCCGACGCCGAGGCCTTCCGCTACCCCGTGCCGTCCGCCGACGGCCGGGACGCCGAGGAGTGGCGCTCCCTGAGCTGGGCCGCGGCCGCCGGGCGGGTCGGCGCCATCGCGGCCGGGCTGATGGACCTCGGCGTCCGGCCCGAGGAGCGGGTCGCCCTCGCGGCCAACACCCGCGTCGAATGGATACTGGCCGACCTCGGCGTGCTCTGCGCCGGCGCCGCCACCACCACGATCTACCCCAGCACCAACGCCGAGGAGACCGCGTTCATCCTGGCCGACTCCGGCAGCCGGGTGCTGATCGCCGAGGACGCCGGGCAGCTCGCCAAGGCCCGCGAGCGCCGCGCCGAGCTGCCCGAGCTCGCCCATGTCGTGGTGATCGACGCCGCGGACGCCCGGCGGGCCGACGGCGACCCACCCGACTGGGTGATCTCCCTCGACGAGCTGGAGCGGCGCGGCGCGGCCTATCTGGACAAGAAGCCGGACGCCGTCCGCGAGCGGGTCGAGGCCATCCGGGCCGACCAGCTCGCCACGCTGATCTACACCTCCGGCACCACCGGGCGGCCCAAGGGCGTACGGCTGCCGCACGACTGCTGGTCGTACATGGCCAGGGCCATCGCCGCCACCGGGCTGATCAACGGCGACGACGTGCAGTACCTCTGGCTGCCGCTGGCCCACGTCTTCGGCAAGGTGCTGCTCTCCGGTCAGATCCAGGTCGGCCACGCCACGGCCGTCGACGGCCGGATCGACCGGATCGTCCACAACCTCCCCGTGGTCCGCCCCACCTACATGGCGGCCGTGCCCCGGATCTTCGAGAAGGTCTACAACGGCGTCGCGGCCAAGGCCCGGGAGGGCGGCGCGGCCAAGTACCGGATCTTCCAGTGGGCCGCCCAGGTGGCCCGCGAGTACGCCAAGGCCGACCAGGACAACTTCCGCCGCACCGGCAACCGCGGCGCGCCCCTCGGCCTCACCGTCAAGCACGCCATCGCCGACCGGCTCGTCTACGCCAAGATCCGCGAGGCGTTCGGCGGCCGGCTGCGCGCCGCCGTGTCCGGCTCGGCGGCCCTCGCGCCCGAGATCGGCTTCTTCTTCTCCGGCGCCGGCATCCACATCCTGGAGGGCTACGGCCTCACCGAGACCAGCGCCGCCAGCTTCGTCAACCCCGGCGAGGCGTATCGCACGGGGACGGTCGGCAAGCCGCTGCCCGGCACGGAGGTGCGGATCGCGGACGACGGCGAGATCCTGCTCCGCGGCCCCGGGGTGATGGAGGGCTACCACGGGCTGCCGGAGAAGACGGCGGAGGTGCTGGAGCCGGACGGCTGGTTCCATACCGGGGACATCGGCGAGCTGTCCCCGGACGGCTTCCTGCGCCTCACCGACCGCAAGAAGGACCTGATCAAGACCTCGGGCGGCAAGTACGTGGCGCCCAGCGAGATCGAGGGGCAGTTCAAGGCGGTCTGTCCGTTCGTCTCGAACATCCTGGTGCACGGCGCGGACCGCAACTTCTGCACCGCGCTGATCGCGCTCGACGAGACGGCGATCCTCGGCTGGGCCGCCGAGCACGGGCTGGGCGGCAAGCCGTACGCGGAGGTCGTGGCCGACCCCCGGGTCGAGGAGCTGATCGCCGGCTATGTGGAGCGGCTCAACGAGGGCCTCCAGCGCTGGCAGACGATCAAGAAGTTCCGGCTGCTGCCCCGGGACCTGGACGTGGAGCACGGGGAGCTGACCCCCAGCCTCAAGCTGAAGCGGCCGGTCGTCGAGCGCGAGTACCGGCATCTGCTGGAGGAGATGTACGCGGGGGCGCGCGAGGCGTAGCGGCCCGCCACCGCCGGCCCGGCGGGGGCCGGTCTCCGCACCGGCCCCCCGTATCGGCTCCCATGCCGGCCCCCGCGCCGGCGTCCGCGCCGGGGTCCGTCCGCGATGCCGGAGAATGGGTCGTATGCCATCCGTACTGCCCGACGGCGAGCCCGTCCCCGCCGACGGGTCCCTGCCCCGCCAGGCGCTCGCGGACCCCACCCGGCCGCTGGCCTTCTATCTGCACGTCCCGTACTGCGCCACCCGCTGCGGCTACTGCGACTTCAACACCTACACCGCCAGTGAGCTGCGCGGCTCCGGCGGGGCGCTCGCCTCCCGCGACAACTACGCCGAGACCGTCGCCGAGGAGATCCGCCTCGCCCGCAAGGTCCTCGGCGACGACCCCCGCCCGGTGGAGACCGTGTTGGTCGGCGGTGGCACGCCGACCCTGCTGCCCGCCGCGGACCTGGTACGGATGCTGGCCGCGATCCGGGACGAGTTCGGTCTCGCCGACGGCGCCGAGATCACCACCGAGGCCAACCCCGACTCCGTCGACCCCCGCTACCTCGAACAACTGCGCGAGGGCGGCTTCAGCCGGGTCTCCTTCGGCATGCAGAGCGCCCGGCGCCATGTGCTGAAGGTGCTGGACCGCACCCATACGCCGGGGCGGCCCGAAGCGTGCGTGGGCGAGGCGCGCGCGGCCGGCTTCGACCATGTGAACCTCGACCTGATCTACGGCACGCCGGGGGAGTCGGACGACGACTGGCGGGCCTCGCTGGACGCCGCCCTCGGCGCGGGGCCCGACCATGTGTCGGCCTACGCGCTGATCGTCGAGGAGGGCACCCAGCTGGCGCGCCGCATCCGGCGCGGCGAGGTGCCGATGACCGACGACGACGTCCACGCCGACCGCTACCTCATCGCCGAGGAGCGGCTGTCGGCCGCCGGCTTCCACTGGTACGAGGTGTCGAACTGGGCGACCTCGCGGGCGGGCCGGTGCCGCCACAACGAGCTGTACTGGCGCGGCGCGGACTGGTGGGGCGCGGGCCCCGGCGCCCACAGCCACGTCGGGGGCGTGCGCTGGTGGAACGTCAAGCACCCCGGCGCGTACGCCCAGGCCCTGGGCGAGGGCCGCTCGCCGGGCGCCGGCCGGGAGGTGCTCTCGGACGAGGACCGGCGGGTGGAGCGCGTCCTGCTGGAGCTGCGGCTGGTGGACGGCTGCCCGCTGGACCTGCTGCGCCCCGCCGGCGCCCGGGCCGCGGCCCGCGCGCTCGCCGACGGCCTGCTGGACCCGGGCCCGTACGCGGCCGGGCGGGCCGTGCTGACGCTGCGCGGCCGGCTGCTGGCGGACGCGGTGGTGCGGGACCTGGTGGACTGAGCCCGCACGCTGCCGCGGATACGACGGATACCGCGCCCCGGCCGCGTACGGTGCCCCGGCCGCCCCGGTCACGCCCTGCCGGTCACGCCGTGACGTAGTCGATCAGTTCCTCCACCCGGCCCAGCAGCGCGGGCTCCAGGTCCTTGTACGAGCGCACCGACCCCAGAATGCGCTGCCACGCCGCGCCCGTGTTCTCCGGCCAGCCCAGCGCGCGGCACACGCCCGTCTTCCAGTCCTGCCCCCGGGGGACGGTCGGCCACGCGGGGATGCCGACGGAGGCCGGCTTCACCGCCTCCCAGATGTCGATGTACGGGTGGCCCACCACCAGGACGTGCTCGCCCGACACCTCGGCCGCGATCCGGGACTCCTTCGAGCCGGGCACCAGGTGGTCCACCAGGACGCCCAGGCGCGCGTCCGGCCCGGGGGCGAACGCCCGCACGATGGCCGGCAGGTCGTCGACGCCCTCCAGGTACTCGACGACCACGCCCTCGATCCGCAGGTCGTCGCCCCACACCTTCTCGACGAGCTCCGCGTCGTGCCGGCCCTCCACGTAAATGCGCCCGGCGCGCGCGACCCTGGCGCGCGCCCCGGGGACGGCGATCGAGCCCGACGCCGTACGGGCCGGGCCGCGCGCCGCGGCGGGGGCGGCGGCCGCCGGCCGCACCAGCGTCACCACGCGCCCCTCCAGCAGGAAGCCGCGCGGCTGGAGGGGGAACATCCGCCGCTTGCCGAACCGGTCCTCCAGGGTCACACAGGGCCCCTGGGAGGTCTTCTCGCATCCGACGACCGCCCCGCAGAAGCCCGTGGTGACCTCCTCGACCACCAGGTCGGGCTCCGCCGGGACCTCCGGCACGGGCTTGTTCCGCTTCCACGGCGGGGTGAGATCGGGACCGTACTGTCTGCTGCCACGCATCCGACCGACACTAGACCGGCCGGCGGCGGGAACGGGGCCCCTGCCGTCACGACACGCCGAAGCGCTCCGCCAGATCGCGCCGCTGGGCCCGTACGAAGGCGGCGTCGACCACCGCGCCGTGGCCGGGCACGTAGCGGGCGTCCGGGCCGCCGAGCGCCAGCAGCCGGTCCACCGCGGCCGGCCACCACGCGGGCGCGGCGTCCGGCCCCGCCTGCGGCTCGCCGGACTCCTCCACCAGGTCGCCGCAGAACACCACCGTCGGCTCGGCGCCCCGGCCCGGCACCAGCACGGCCAGGTCGTGGCCGCTGTGCCCCGGGCCCACGTTGACGATCAGCGCCTCCCGGCCGCCGCCCAGGTCGACCGCCATGTCGCCGCTGATCGCGTGGTGCGGCCGGACCAGCTGCTCGACCGCCTCGGCGGCCTCGGCCGGGTCCGCGCCGTGCCGCACCGCGTCCTCGTACAGCGCCTGGCGCTCGCGCTCGTTCCCCAGCAGGGCGTCGAACCCCACCGCCCCGTACACCTCGACCCCCGCGAACGCCGCCGCCCCCAGGACGTGGTCGAAGTGCGGGTGCGTCAGTGCGAGATGAGTCACTCCCCGGCCGAGCGCCTGTTCGACCTCCGCCCTGATCCGTGCGCCCTCCGCGAGCGTCGCGCCGGCGTCCACGAGCAGTACGGCCCGCTCCCCGTGCACCACGCCCACCGTGGCGTCCCAGCGGGGCAAACGGCGCCGGGCCACGCCGTGTGCGAGCGGTTCCCAGCCGGTCTCTTCCCAAGTGCGGTCCATGCGGTGACGCTAATCGCACGGGGCGGTGGCGCGCGGGAGACCCGACCGGGCGACGTGACCTGGTGCGGACGGCCCTTGCCCGGTCCGCACCACCCCGCCGTACACTGGGCCCGGGAAGGCTGGCACTCGTACAGGGCGAGTGCCAAGCAGCGACTGAGGAAACGACTGCTGGAGGTGTGCGCGGTGCTCAGCGAACGCAGACTCGAGGTACTGCGTGCCATCGTCCAGGACTATGTCGGGACCGAGGAGCCGGTCGGCTCCAAGGCGCTCACCGAGCGGCACGGTCTCGGTGTCTCCCCGGCCACCGTGCGCAATGACATGGCGGTGCTGGAGGACGAGGGCTATATCGCCCAGCCGCACACCAGTGCCGGGCGCATCCCCACCGACAAGGGCTATCGCCTCTTCGTCGACCGGCTCGCGGGCGTCAAGCCCCTGTCGTCGCCCGAGCGGCGCGCCATCCAGAACTTCCTGGACGGCGCCGTCGACCTCGACGACGTGGTCAGCCGCACCGTACGGCTGCTCGCGCAGCTCACCCGGCAGGTGGCCGTCGTCCAGTACCCCTCGCTGACTCGTTCGACCGTGCGCCATGTGGAGCTGCTGTCGCTCTCCCCGGGCCGGATCATGCTGGTGCTGATCACGGACACCGGGCGGGTCGAGCAGCGCATGGTGGACTGCCCGGCGCCCATCGGCGAGACCTCCCTGGCGGATCTGCGGGCCCGGCTCAACAGCCGCGTGGTCGGCCGCCGCTTCGCGGACGTGCCGCAGCTCGTGCAGGACCTCCCCGAGTCCTTCGAGGTGGAGGACCGGGGGACGGTCTCGACGGTGCTGGCCACCTTGCTGGAGACTCTGGTGGAGAAGCCCGAGGAGCGGCTGATGATCGGCGGCACCGCCAATCTGACGCGCTTCGGGCACGACTTCCCACTGACCATCCGGCCGGTGCTGGAAGCGCTGGAGGAGCAGGTCGTCCTGCTCAAACTGCTCGGGGAGGCCAAGGACTCCGGCATGACCGTACGTATCGGGCATGAGAATGCCCACGAAGGGCTGACTTCCACGTCCGTGGTCACGGTCGGCTACGGTTCGGGCGACGAGGCGGTCGCAAAACTCGGCGTGGTCGGACCGACCCGCATGGACTACCCCGGAACGATGGGAGCGGTACGCGCAGTGGCACGTTACGTCGGACAGATCCTGGCGGAGTCGTAGGTGGCCACGGACTATTACGCGGTCCTGGGCGTACGGCGCGACGCCTCGCAGGACGAGATCAAGAAGGCGTTCCGCCGGCTGGCGCGCGAACTGCACCCGGACGTCAACCCCGATCCGAAGACCCAGGAGCGGTTCAAGGAGATCAACGCCGCTTACGAGGTGCTCTCCGACCCGCAGAAGAAGCAGGTCTACGACCTCGGCGGGGACCCCCTGTCGGCCTCTGGCGGCGGCGGAGGGGCCGGTGGCTTCGGCGCCGGCTTCGGCAACTTCTCCGACATCATGGACGCGTTCTTCGGCACCGCCGCGCAGCGCGGGCCGCGCTCGCGCACCCGGCGCGGCCAGGACGCCATGATCCGGCTCGACATCGAGCTGGACGAGGCGGCCTTCGGCACCACGAAGGACATCCAGGTCGACACGGCCACCGTCTGCACCACGTGCAGCGGCGAGGGCGCGGCGCCCGGCACCTCGGCGCAGACCTGTGACATGTGCCGCGGCCGCGGCGAGGTCTCGCAGGTCACCCGGTCCTTCCTGGGCCAGGTCATGACCTCGCGGCCCTGCCCGCAGTGCCAGGGCTTCGGCACCGTCGTGCCGACCCCCTGCCCGGAGTGCGCGGGCGACGGCCGGGTCCGGTCCCGCCGGAACCTCACCGTCAAGATCCCGGCCGGTGTCGACAACGGCACCCGCATCCAGCTCGCCGGCGAGGGCGAGGTCGGCCCCGGCGGCGGCCCCGCGGGCGACCTCTACGTCGAGATCCACGAGCTGCCGCACCCGGTCTTCCAGCGCCGGGGCGACGACCTGCACTGCACGGTGACCATCCCGATGACGGCGGCCGCGCTGGGCACGAAGTGCCCGCTGGAGACGCTCGACGGCATCGAGGAGGTGGACATCCGGCCGGGCACCCAGTCCGGGCAGTCCATCCCCCTGCACCAGCGGGGCGTCACCCATCTGCGCGGCGGCGGGCGCGGCGATCTGATCGTCCACGTGGAGGTCCAGACGCCCAGCAAGCTCGACCCGCAGCAGGAGGAACTGCTGCGGCAGCTCGCGAAGCTGCGCGGCGAGGAGCGGCCCTCCGGGCAGTTCCAGCCGGGCCAGCAGGGCCTCTTCTCCCGGCTCAAGGACGCGTTCAACGGCCGCTGAGGTCTTCGCGTCCCGAACGGCGCGCCGCCCCACCGGCGGCGCGCCGTTCGCGCGTCCGGGGCCCGGTGGAGGCGCGCCGTTCGCGTGTCCGGGGCCCGGCGGTGGCCCGCCGTTCGCGCGCCCCGGGGCCGGGGGAGGCGGCCCGCCGGGCGTCCGGCCGGCGTGACACGATGTGACCATGTCCTCCGCGCTGACCGATCTCTCACCCCACCCGATCGTGCAGGCCCCCATGGCGGGCGGCGCCTCCTGCCCGGCGCTCGTCGCCGCGGTCGCGGAGGCCGGCGCCCTCGGCTTCCTGGCCGCCGGCTACAAGACGCCCGAGGCCATGCACGAGGAGATCCGGCGGGTGCGCGGGCTCACCGCCCGCCCCTTCGGGGTGAACCTCTTCCTGCCGCAGCCCGCCGCCGCCGACCCGGCGGCCATCGAGGTCTACCGCGAGCAGCTCACCGGCGAGTCCAGCTGGTACGATACCCCGCTGGGCGACACCGACGGCAGTACGGACGACGCCTACGACGCCAAGGTGGCGATCCTCCTCGACGACCCGGTGGCCGTCGTGAGCTTCACCTTCGGCTGCCCCGCCCGGTCCGTCGTCGAGGCCCTGCGCGCCGTCGGCACGCGCACCGTCGTGACCGTCACCTCCGCCCAGGAGGCGCTGGCCGCCCACGAGGCCGGCGCCGACGCCGTCTGCGCCCAGGGCGTGGAGGCCGGCGGCCACCAGGGCAGCCACCACGACGACCCCCGCGCCGACGGCGCCGGCCTCGGCCTGCTGCCGCTCCTCGCCCAGGTCCGCGACGCCGTGCCGCTGCCGGTCGTCGCCGCCGGAGGGCTGATGCGCGGCGAGCAGATCGCCGCCGTCCTCGCCGCCGGCGCGGTCGCCGCCCAGCTCGGCACGGCGTTCCTGGCCTGCCCCGAGTCCGGCGCCGACCCCCTGCACAAGCGGGCCCTCACCGACCCGCGCTTCCCCGGCACGGAGCTCACCCGCGCCTTCTCCGGGCGGCCCGCGCGCGGCCTGGTCAACCGCTTCCTGCGCGACCACGGCCCGTACGCGCCCGCCGGCTACCCCCAGGTCCACCACCTCACCACGCCGCTGCGCCGGGCCGCCGCCCGCGCCGGCGACCCCGAGGCCATGGCCCTCTGGGCCGGCCAGGGCCACCGGCTCGCCCGGGACCTGCCCGCCGGCCGGCTCGTCGAGACGCTCGTCGCCGAACTGGCCGCCGCCCGCGCGGCCCTGACCACCCCGGGGAGCGCCTCGTGACCGCGCCGGTGTTCGTCGTCGACCGGGTGCCGGGCGGCCCCGAGTACGTGCTCGAAGGCCCCGAGGGCCGGCACGCCGTCTCCGTGAAGCGGCTGCGCCCCGGCGAGGACGTCGTCCTCACCGACGGCCGGGGCCACTGGACGGAGGGCGTCGTCAAGGCCGCCGAGGGCAAGGACCGGCTCGTCGTGACGGACCTGCGCACGATCCGCGAGGAGCCGGAGCCCACGCCCCGGATCACCGTCGTCCAGGCGCTCCCCAAGGGCGACCGCGGCGAACTCGCCGTCGAGACCATGACGGAGACCGGCGTGGACGCGATCGTCCCCTGGGCCGCGTCGCGCTGCGTCGCCCAGTGGAAGGGCGAGCGCGGGCTCAAGTCGCTCGGCAAGTGGCGCGCGACGGCCCGGGAGGCGGGCAAGCAGTCCCGCCGGCTGCGCTTCCCCGAGGTCCACGACCTGATGACGACCCGCCAGGTGGCGGGGCTCCTCGCGGGCGCGGCGTTCGCGGCCGTCCTCCACGAGGAGGGGAGCGAGCCGCTCGCCACGGCGGGGCTGCCCGCGGAGGGGGACATCGTGCTCGTGGTCGGCCCCGAGGGGGGCGTGGCCCCCGACGAGTTGGCGGCGTTCGCGCAGGCGGGGGCGGGGGCGTTTCGGCTGGGGGCGAGCGTGCTCCGTACGTCTACGGCTGGGACGGCGGGGGTGGCGCTCCTCCTGACCCGCACGGGCCGCTGGTCCTAGCCCTGCGGCCTCACTGTGCGCGACGTCCACGCTTGCGTTTCCGTGATGGTGACCGTCGCCAACGTGAGCGTCGCTGCTTCCCCGGGCCTTCGGCGGGGGGGTGGGTGGTTGCGGTCGTGCGCTCTGTTCGTGCGGGGGTCGGTGCCGCGCCGGGGTACCTCCTCGGCGGCGCACCGTGCGGGTTGTTTCTTTGGCTCTCCCTGGGAGCATGTGCGCCGCGCTGCGGGGGCACCCCGCCACGTCCCCTCCGGCCCGGCATGGCGTCGCGCCCGCGGTAGGGGGTGTTCGTAGCTGGTTGCTGCCGTCGCTCGGCCCCCTGCCGTCTTCTTTTCTCCGGCGAAGCCGGAGCCGTCCTACGGACAGCAGATCGCGGATCACGGGCCAGCCACGCACGCGGGGAGCGCGTAGCCCCCCACTCCGCTTTGTGCGCCCCCGCCACCGGAGGGGACGTAGCGGGGTGCCCCCGCAGCGCGGCGCACGAGATGGCGGGAAAGCCGAACAACAAAGGTGCACGTGCGCCGCCGAGGAGGTACCCCGGTGCGGCACCGACACCCGCACGAACAGAGCGCACGACCGC
>NZ_JBPQTV010000107.1:0-19348 GCF_051386515.1 Streptomyces sp. URMC 123
CCTCGTTCCCGATGCAGCACCTCGGCTCCGGCCGGTCGGGCCCGGCGGTGGACTGGGGGCCGCTGGTCGCCGTGGCGGCGGTCAGTGGTCGGTGTAGCTGAAGTCGCCCACGGTCCAGGCGCTGACGTCCTCGATCGAGACGCGGTACATCCCGCCCGTCTCCGGGATTCCCACCGTGCCCTGCAGGATGCGGGCGACGTGGAAGTGCAGATGGGTCGGCGGGCCGTCCTTCGGTGCCGACGGGCCGAAGGCGCCGGCGAAGTCGTCCAGGCGGGGCGAGTCCGCCAGAACCTCCGACACGCGCTGCCGCCACACCGCTTCGGGAGCCAGCCGGCCCGTGATGACAGTCCCTCCTGTGACCACGGTGAGGGACATCTGATTGCTCTGTTCGGACTCGACCTTGGCAGCGATGTCAACGAGCAACTCGTCAGGCTTCGACATGAGAGCCGATTCTATTCGCCCGCCGCTCACCGACATCAAGACGTTCCGTGGCTACGCGGAAGGTGATGCCGTTCGCCGGCCCCCCGCAGCGGCGGGCGGGGGCCGGACACGGGCGCGGACAGAGCCGCGGACAGGGCCGCGTCCGCGGGTGTCGACAGGCTCACCGGGGTGCTGGGGTGCACCTCGCGTTCGACGCGCGGCAGGATCTCCGGCACGTACACCTCCTGGATGGCCCTGCCCTCCCCGTGCGCCTCCCAGTGGGCGCGGCTCGCCCACCGCTCGACGAGGACGAAGCGGCCCGGGTCGTCCTGCGAGTGGTACGCCTCCCAGCTGACGCAGCCGTCCTCGGCGAGACACATCGGGCGCATACGGGCCAGGGCGCCACCGACCGGCCCGATGTCACCGGGCTCGTTGACCCGGACGATGACGATGAGGTCGAACATCACTGCTCCTCAACTGCGGTACGGGGGAGGACCACGGTGCCGGAGACGACCGCGGTACGGGAGAGATCCACGGTACGGGCGAGGTCCACGGTACGGGCGAGGGCGGGCGTCAGGACGTCGCGGCCAGCAGGGCCCCGGTGAAGAACGCCGCCGCCGCTATGACGGCCGCCGCGTGGAATCCGGCGACAAGGTTCGTCGAGGTCGCGATGAGGGTGCTGAACAGGGCGACCCCGAGGGAGTTACCGGTCTGCCGGGCCACGTTGAAGACGGCCGATGCCACCCCGGCTCGGTGGTTCGGGGCCGCCTGAACGATGGACGCGGTGGCGGCCGGAACGGTGGTGGGGGTGGCCAGACCCGTGGCGATCAGGGCGAACAGCAGCACCCCGTACGGGGTTTCCGGGCCGGCGAGCAGCCAGCCGAGGAAGCCCACCGCGCCCAGCAGCAGCGCGCAGGTCATCGGCAGCCTGGGGCCGTAGCGCGCGGTGAGGCGCCCGGACAGGGGGGCGGCCACGACGGCCATGCACACGGTGGGCAGCAGCGCGATGCCGGTGGCGAGCGCGTCGTAACCGCGTTCGGTGCGGAAGTAAAGCGTCGACGCGTAGAGCATTCCGTAGTAGCCGAGGTTGAGCAGTACGCCGATGGCGGCGGCCGAGGAGAAGGCGGGGGACTGGAAGAGCGACGGTGGGAGAAGGGGGTTGGCATCCCCGCCGGCCCTGGTCTCGAGGCGTCGCTCGTGCCGGACGAACAGCAGGAGGGCGGCCCCGGCCGCGCCGAGGGTGCCGAGGACGAGGGGCGAGGTCCAGCCACGGGCTCCGGCCTCGTTGAGGGCGCCGGCGAGCGCGGTGAGGGCGACGATGCCCAGGATTTGTCCGGTGAGGTCGAGCCCCCGGCTCCGGTTCCGGGCCCGGTTCCAGATACGGGCCCAGCTCCGGTTACGGGCCCAGCTCCGGCCGCGCTTCGGGCGCCGGTACGGGCCGGGGTACGGGTCGGGATACGGGCCGTGGCCCGGGCCGGGAGCATCGGGGCGCACCACCGACACCGGCACATGCTTCCTGGTCAGCCACGCGGCGAGGACCGCCACCGGGACGTTCAGCCAGAACGCGGCCCGCCAGTCCAGGCCGGCCACCAGCAGCCCGCCGACCAGCGGTCCTGCGGCGAAGGCGACACCCGCGACGCCGCCCCATACACCCAGAGCCTTGGCCCGGGCCGCCCTGCCGGGATACGCGGCGGCCAACAGCGCGAGCGACGTGGGCACCATCAGCGCCCCGCCGGCACCCTGGAGCAGCCGGGCTGCGATCAGGAAGCCGGGCGTCGTGGCGGCCCCGCACCCCAGGGACGCGATGGTGAAGACGCCGAGACCGGTCAGGAACACGCGGCGGTGCCCGAGGCGGTCGCCCAGGCTGCCGCCGAGCAGCAGAAGACCTGCGAAGGCCGTGCTGTAACCGTCGACGACCCAGGCCATCGCGGACGTACCGGCCGCCAGTGCGTCCCTGATCGTGGGAACGGCGACCGTGACGACGGTGACGTCGAGCATCACCAGGAAATACCCCAGGCTCAGCGCGACGAGGGGCGGCCAGGCCAGCGGCCCGTCGCCGGCGGTCCGAGCTTCTCCGGCCCGGCCCGCCCCGGGCGGCGCCTTGGCGGTGCCCGTGTCCGTGCCCGTGCCCGTGGTGGCGGTGTCCGCGGTGCTGGCGGTGTGTGCGGTGTTGGCGGCGGCCGTGTTCGTCCTGCTCACGCTCATGGTGGCGATTCTCGAACCGCAACGCTTAGTTGCTCGCCCAAGTGTGTTGGTAGGTTCGCTCGGGTGGAACAGCCGAACCATGAGCCCGACATCGCCCGCGCGGCGCAGTTGATCGCCAGTGCCTCGCGGGCCCGGATGCTCAAGGCCCTGTCCGACGGGCGGCGCTTGGCGGCGAGTGTGCTCGCCGAAGAAGCGGGCGTCAGTCCGGCCACCGCCAGCGTCCACCTCGGCCGACTGACCGAGGCCGGCCTGGTCGTCGTCGAGGATGTCGGCCGCCACCGCTACTACCGCCTGGCCGGCCCCGAGATCACCACCGCCCTGGAGGCCCTGGCCGTCATCGCCCCCGCCACGGACGAGCCCGTCACCTCGCTGCGCGCGAGCAGCCGCGCCAAGGCACTCCGCCGCGCCCGTACCTGCTACGACCATCTGGCCGGCGTCGTGGGGGTGGCCCTCATGCGATCCCTCGTCCGCCAGGACTGGCTGACTCGGCGCGTCGGGGGGACGGCGGGCGCGCACGGCACCGATCGCCCCGCGTCGTACGGCAGGGCGCTGGAGTACCGCATGACCGCTCCGGGACGTGAGCGGTTCGAGGCGTTCGGCATCGACGTCGACCAGCTCCTGTCCGCCCGTCGCCCTGCCGTCCGCTACTGCGTCGACTGGAGCGAGCAACGTCACCACCTCGCAGGGGCCCTGGGGTCCGCACTGACCCAGCGCTTCTTCGACCTGAACTGGCTCCGCTACGGCTCGGCCCCGCGCGTCGTCCACCTCACCGACGCCGGACGGCGAGGGCTGTCCACCGCATTCGGCGTTCTTCCAGCCGATTGAGCGTGCTGCCTATCCCCCGGCGGCGCCTCCCCCGTTCGCTTCACACACCTCCTGAACGCAGATGCCTGTCGGGGAAGCCATGGGCCCGCCGGACGCGCCGTGCGAAAATCGTGTGACATCAATGAGGGGGTTTGTCATGGCTTTGTTCGGCAATGCGCACACGATCGATCCGGTGGCGGCGCAGCAGGACTACGCGCGGCTGCTGGGGCACGACGAGCGGGTGCACGCCGCGTATCTGTTGATCCGGGACACCATCCTTTTCACCGACCGCCGGCTCGTCCTCATCGACAAGCAGGGGCTCACCGGCAAGAAGGTCGAGTACCACTCCATCCCCTACAAGAGCATCACCCACTTCGCGGTGGAGACCGCCGGCACCTTCGATCTCGACGCCGAACTCAAAATCTGGATCTCCGGCACTCCCGCCCCCATTCAGAAGACCTTCACCAAGGGCGTCGACATCTACGAAGTGCAGGCCATCCTCACGCAGTTCGTGGCCCGATAGCCGGCCGGCCCGCGGGCCGAGCCCGAGCCGTGGCCGGTGGCCCAGCCCGGGCCGGTGCCCGAGCCGTGGCCGGCGCCCGGGTCCTGGCCACCGAGCAAGTCCTGGACGCCGCCCAAGCTCACGCTCCCGCGTCGATGACCGCCAGGTCCAGCCGGGCAAGGCGCTCGGGGTCGGCGAGGACATTGAGCTCCACCACCCTTCCGTCGGCGATCGTGAACGCCATGACCGACAGCGGCCGGCCCCCCGCGGCCGCGACGACGCCCACGGCCCCGTTGATCAATGCCAGCCGCGCCACCTCCGCGTACCGCGCGAAGGCGATCGCCCGGCCGGCCACGGCCGTCGCCCCGCGGACCAGGGTCCCGGGACGCGAGGCACCGCCGTCGGAGCGCACCACGACGTCCGGGTGGAGCACCTCGACCAGCGCGTCGAAGTCGCCGCCGCGCGCCGCCGCGAGGTAGGCGTCGACCACCTCTCGTTGACGGGTCAGGTCCGGGTCCGGGGCGGTGGTCGCGCCCCGCACCCGGCGGCGGGCCCGGCTGGCGAGCTGTCGTGCCGCGGCCGGCGTCCGGTCGACCATGGGAGCGATCTCGTCGAAGGGCACGGCGAACATGTCGTGCAGGACGAAGGCGAGGCGTTCAGCAGGGGCGAGTGTCTCCAGCACCACGAGCAGCGCGAGACCGATCGAGTCGGCCAGCAGCACTTGGTGCTCGGGGTCGACGCCGTCCATGCCGCTCACGACCGGGTCCGGCACCCGTATGTCCAGCGGCTCCTCTCCGCGCGAGGTGCGCGACCGCAGCATGTCCAGGCAGATCCGTCCGACGACGGTCGTCAGCCACCCGCCCAGGTTCCCGATCTCCCTGGTGTCCGAGCGGTGGAGCCGCAACCACGCCTCCTGCACGGCGTCGTCCGCCTCGGCGAGCGAGCCGAGCATCCGATAGGCCACTGCCCGCAGATGGGCGCGGTGAGCCTCGAAGCGCTCGGCCAGGAAATCGTTCTCGTCCATCGGTCACATTCCTTTGTCGCGATCCGTCAGTGCGGTGACGAACGAATCACCGCCGATGTGACAGTCGGCACGACTGAGGAGCACCCGTTATGCAGGGACGTATGCGGAACCCCGCCCTGATCATCCCCGAGGCCATGCCCGCGATCCTCGGTGTGGTCAAGGCCGCGAAGAAGGGCGGTGTGCCCGAGTCGACGCTTGAACTGGTCCATCTGCGGGTGAGCCAGATCAATGGGTGTGGCTACTGCGTCGATATCGGTGTGCGCAACGCCAAGAAGGCCGGTCAGAGCGATGAGCGGCTGTTCGCGGTGGCCGCTTGGCGTGACACGCCGTACTTCACGGACGCGGAGCGGGCCGCGCTGGCGTTGTCCGAGTACGCCACCCGGCTGGCCGACCGGTCCGACCCGGTACCGGACGCGGTCTGGGACGAGGCCGCCCGGCACTTCGACGAGCAGCAGCTGGCGAGCCTCGTGCTCTGGATAGGGCTGACCAACTTCTTCAACCGTGTCAATGTCACGACGAAGCAGGTGGCCGACGCGGCGAGCTGGAGCTGAGGGCCGGGCGGCCCGTCCCGCCGCTGGGCGGCGAGGAGACCCCGTCCGCGGCGGAGCGTCCGCGGGCGGGGCGGGCATCCGCGGGCGGGGGCAGGAGCGGGGACGGTGACCAACCTGCCCCGCAACCCGGACTATGAGCTCTGTCCTGCTATCAGCTCCCTCCTGTCCGTCCGGTACGGCTGCCTGGGCCGGCCCAGCAGTGCCTCGTAGTGCGGCAGATCGAGGGAGTCGGTGGCCTTCTTGCCCGCCGCGAGCATCCAGTCGAGGACGAGCCGTCGGTTCAGCAGCCCGTTGCGTATGCGCTGCCCCGTCGAGGTGGCGGGGGCGAGGAACTTCGCAGTGCGATCCCCGCCCTTCTGGCAGCCCTGGGCGTAACCGCGCAGCCTGCTCTCGTACCGGACGAAGGCCGCGCGGTGATCTCCTCCCGCATGGTGGTCCCCGCTAGCCGGGGAGGGCTCACCGGTTCGGGAGGGCCCGCCGGTTGGGTGCGGCCGCGGCCCGCCCCTTTCAGGGCCGCGGCCGGTCAGCTCCATGGCCAGCTCGCCGGCGAGCACATAGGCGGCCACCACGGCGGTGCCGGTGCCCATGCCGCCGAGGGTGGCACCACAGGCCGCGTCGCCGACGAGGCCTATCCGGCCCGTGGACCAGCGATCGACGTCCACTCGGCTGATCGCGTCGAAGTACACCTCCGGCGCCTGTCGGAGGAATTCGAGGAGGCGCGGCACCTCCCAGCCGAGGCCGGCGAACGCCCCGGCTATCAGCGCCTTCTGCTCCTCGGTGTCATGGCGGTCGTAGGAGAGCGGAGGGGAGGCGAAGACGAAGAAGGCTCCGGCCCGAGCGGCGTCCCGGTGATCACCGCCGACGGAGGCGAACCGGCCCGGCGCGTTGTACGCCAGCGCTTCCCGCCCCACCCCGAGGTGGTTGGGCAGCGTCCAGGTGGCGGCGTAGTGGCCGAGATGGCGTACGTACCGCTCCTCCGGGCCGAACGCGAGCCGGCGCACGGTGGAGTGCAGTCCGTCCGCGCCGATCACGAGGTCGAAGACGCGCGGTGCGCGGTGCCGGAAGCGCACCTCCACACCGGCGTCGGTCTCGTGGAGGCCGGTGATCGTGTCGCCGAAGACGTACTCGGTGTACGGAAGGCTGTGCTCGTACAGCACCCGCGCCAGGTCGCCGCGGAGCACCTCCACATCGCCTCCACTGAGCTCGCCAGGCAGGCGCAGCAAGGGGCGGCCGCATTCGTCGACGAAGCGGATCGGGCTGCCACCGGTCTGGATGGCGCGCAGCTCGTCCAGGACGCCCATGCGCTCCAGCACGGTCAGGTGCGTCGTACCGCGGAAGTCGACGGCCTGGCCCCCGCCGCGCAACTCCGGCGCCAGCTCGACCACCGTGGGGGCGAACCCGTAACGCCCCAACCAGTAGGCCAGTGCCGGGCCGGCGATGCTCGCGCCCGAGATGAGAACACTCTTGCTCACGTACACCACTCCCCCGTGACGTGCGAACGAACTGTGTCCGACGGACACTTATTTCTGATGTGTACGGTAGACGCAGTTTCGAGATCCACGCAAGGGCCGACAGGAGTGAATGAGTGAGCGGTGGTGAGCACGAGAGTGTTGGCGGTGGTCGGAGCGAGGCAGTGCAGCTGCTCTGGGGACCGCGCCCCAAGCCCTCACGCGGCCCCAAGCCCGCGCTGAGCCTGGATCGCATCGCGCGGGCGGGGGTCGAGATCGCCGATGCGGAGGGCCTGCCCGCCGTGTCCATGCAGCGAGTTGCCGGCCTGCTCGACTTCACCAAGATGTCGCTCTACCGCTACGTGCCGGGGAAAGCGGAGCTGGTCGCGTTGATGGTGGAGACGGCGATCGGCGAGCCCCCACAGCAGGAGACGGTGCGGGACTGGCGGCGGGAGCTCCGCGACTGGACCCATCGGCTGGTCACCGTCTTCGATCGGCATCCATGGCTCCTGGACGCCACCGTCGGCCCGCGCGTCATGGGCCCCAAGGAACTGGCCTGGATGGAACAGGCGCTGGCGGCACTGGACGGCACGGGGCTCACGGGCAGCGAGCGAATGGACGCCGTCGTGCTGTTGACGGGCCATGTGCGTGGCATCGCCCAGCAGGCCCGCGCGGCACGACCGATGGGCGCCCCCGAGAAGCAGCTCGCGGCCGCGCTCGGCGAGTTGATGCGGGAGCACGGCGAGCGCTACCCCGCGCTGACCGCCGCGTTGACCTCGGCGCACCACTCCGGCGGGCAGGACCAGGCGCTGGAGTTCGGCCTCCACCGCATTCTGGACGGCCTGGCTGTCCTGATCACCGAGCGCTGCGCGAGCTGAGGCGGCGCCCGGCAGCGCTACGGCGCCGGGCGCGGCCCGACGCCTACGGCACGGCTTTTCCGCACGCGCACGCTTCCGCACGCGCACGCGGGCGGCCGAGCACCCGACCGCGCCCGCAGGGCCCCGCGGTCACGATCATTCGCGGGAGGTGAGCAGCTGCCCCATCGCGGCGAGCACCGACGGCTCGACCCGGTAGTAGACCCAGGTGCCGCGTCGCTCGGAGCTCAAGAGCCCCGCTTCGCGCAGCTTCTTCAAGTGGTGCGAGACGGTGGGCTGGGAAACGCCCACGTCGGAGATGTCGCAGACACACGCCTCCCCGGCCTCGTGCGAGGCGATCAGCGAGAAGAGCCGCAGGCGCACCGGGTCACCGAGCGCCTTGAACATGGCGGCGGTGAGCTCGGCCTCGACCGCCGTGAGAGGCCGCTCGGTGAGCGGGGGGCAGCACGGCATCACCCCATCGACCGCCGCCGCGAGGGTGGCCTCCACCACCCCTTCGGCCTCGGCGGTCGCATCGACCCCCGAGGTCCCACCCTTGCCGGGACCTCGGCTCGCACCGGCCGCCTTCGCCTTACCGCTCTCTTCGGCCCCGCGCGCCGCCGCGCCGCCGACCGCGCCCTCGGCGGCCGCACCCGATATCTCCAGAGCGTTGGAATTCGACATGCGTCTATCTTGACACCCATCGATGCGATGCGCCAGGCTTATCGCATCGACAAACATCGAAGCAGGGTCCTGGCGGGCCCGGCGACACGCGACCTTGGAGAAGATCGATGAGCGAATCCACCTCCCGCGAACCGCTGTCCGCCGTGGTCGTCGGCGCGGGCCCCGTAGGGCTCGCGGCCGCCGCCCACCTCGTGGAGCGCGGCCTGGAACCCGCAGTTCTCGAAGCGGGGCCGAGCGCCGCGTCATCCGTACGGGCCTGGGGCCATGTCCGGCTCTTCTCCCCCTGGTCCGAGCTGGTCGATCCGGCCGCGGCCCGGTTGCTGGAGCCCACCGGCTGGCAGCGACCACCGGACGGGCACTGTCCCACCGGCGCCGAGTGGGCGGAGCTCTATCTCCAGCCGCTCGCCGACGCGCTCGGCGACCGCGTTCGCTACGAGACCACCGTCATCGGCGTGGCCCGCCGGGGCCGGGACCGTGTCGTGGACTCCGGTCGTGCGGACCAGCCCTTCACCGTTCACACCCGCCGCTCCGGCGGCTCCGGCGGCTCCAGCGGCTCCAGCGGCTCCAGCGAGCGAGGCGAGCACGGCGACCCCAGCGATACGGTGCTGACCACGCGCGCGATCGTGGACGCCTCCGGCACCTTCACCACGCCCAATCCCCTCGGCGCGGACGGCCTGCCGGCCACCGGCGAGAGGGCCCTCGCCGACCGGATCTCCTATCTGTCCCCCGATATGGCCGACCCCGCGACGCGCACCCGGCATGCCGGTCGCCGCACCGCCGTCGTGGGCTCCGGCCACTCCGCCCTCACCGCACTGATCGCCCTGGCCGACCTCGCGAAGAACGATCCCGGCACGCGTGCCGTGTGGGTTCTGCGGCGTGACACGGTGGAACGCGCCTTCGGCGGCGGGGAGAACGATCAGCTTCCGGCGCGCGGCGCGCTCGGCCTCAAGGCCCGCCAGGCCGTGGCAGACGGACACATCGAGGTAGTCCACGGCTTCCGCGTCGAAGCCGTCGAAGAGGACGGCTCCCGGCTGGTGCTGGTGGCCGACGACGGCCGTCGCCTCGAAGATTTGGACGAGGTGATCGCCCTGACCGGTTTCCGCCCGGACCACAGCTGGGAGACCGAGCTCCGCCTCTCCCTCGACGAACGCCTCCAGGCCCCGGCCGCGCTCGCTCCTCTCATCGACCCCAACATCCACTCCTGTGGCACCGTGCCGCCCCATGGCGCCGCCGAGCTGGCCCATGCCGAGGAAGGGGTCTATCTGGTCGGCATGAAGAGCTATGGACGAGCCCCCACCTTCCTCGCCATAACGGGCTACGAGCAGGTGCGCAGCGTGGCCGCCGCGCTCGCCGGGGACCATGAGGCGGCCGGCCGAGTGGAGTTGACGCTGCCGGAGACCGGGGTGTGCGGTGGCGCGGGGCTCCCCGACATCACCGAGATCGGCCCTCCGGAGCGCCCCGGTGCGAAGACGGCGCCCGGTGGCGAGGGCAGTCGACCCGCTGTCCCCGTGGCCGCCGAGGCAGGTGGTTGCTGCTGACGGACGACGCTCAAGCCCTCTCGACGACGACAGCCGCCGCGCCCCCGAGCCGCCCCGCCGCACCCGCTCCCACGGAGCCCGCTGCGTCCGCGCCAGCCGCCTCGGCCTCGACCATCTTCTCCATCGGGTCGACGGCCCACCGGCCCCCTATGACGATCGCCAGCACCACGGCGACTCCCAGCACCACGTTGCCCAGCCAGACCATGGTGTCGACGGGCAGCGTGTAGGCGCCGACGACCCGGACCACACACTCGCCCAGCAGGGCGGCTCCCCACACGATGGAAAACGTCCGCTCGGCCCGCCGGAACCGGGCGGACCGCTCCGACAAGCGCTGCCAGGCGGCGGTCTTCTCCGCTTCGCCCTTGGTGACCCACGGCTTGAGCCCCGTGGTCATCAGCGGCCGCCCGGCAAAGGCGGTGACCAGCACCACGATGCCGATGACGCTGCTCACGGCACTGTCCTTGGCGAGCATCAGCCGCACGTCCCCGGTGACGGAACTGAGCAGCAAACTGACCACATTGACGACCAGGATCAGCGCGGCAAGGCCATTGAGCCGACGTTCCTTGACAATGCCCCAGGCCGTACGGGCCGCGGGCAGCACACTGCTCCACGCGAGGGCCGCCAAGGTGCTCATGCCACACGCCTTGGTGAGCAGGTAATAGGAGGCCATGGGCACGGCCGCGTCCACGATCAGCGGCGTGAAGCTCGCGAGCAGAGCACGGGGACGGGGATCGGCCGCCCCGGCCGCCGGGGTGGGGCCGGTCTCACCGGAGGCCTTCTGCTCGGCGGGGGCGGTCGTGCTCATGGGGAGGTCCTCCAGGTCGGGTTCCGCGTCTCGTTCTCGGACGCGTCCAGACTCGCCGGAGAAGCGCTGGGGCGGCAGGGGCAACTGTCCACGGCTCGGCATGACATTTGTCAGCCAGGTGCTGGCCCCGAGCCGAGTGCCCACCGTTGTGGCCCCGCCGATTCCTGCCGGGCGGGCACCACCGCGCCTGCCTCACGCGCACGGCGAGACCGCGCCATCGTCGTCACCAGTGGGTCAGTAGAGTTCGGGTGCCGCACGACGTCGACATTCGAGGAACGAGACCGTGACATCCGACCCGACCGGGGCCCGAGAAGGGGCCGGGCAGCTCATAGCGGTCGTGGGGATCGGGGCCGATGGGTGGCGTGGGCTCAGTGCCGAGGCGCGGGCGGCGCTGCTGGAGGCCGAGGTCCTCGTCGGCGGGCCCCGCCAGCTCGATCTGCTGCCGGCCGAGTGCGCCGGTGAACGCGTCGCCTGGCCGTCGCCCCTGCGACCCGCCGTGCCCGGGCTGCTGGCCCGCCACGCTCACCGCCGGGTCGCCGTACTGGCCAGTGGCGACCCCCTCTTCCACGGCATCGGGCGCACGCTCGCCGAACTGGTGGGCGCGGACCGGCTGCGGGTGCTGCCGCACCCGTCCTCCGTCTCCTACGCCTGCGCCCGTCTCGGCTGGGCGGTGGAGGAGACGGAGGTGATCAGCCTGGTGGGGCGGCCCCCCGCCGGGCTGGTGGCCGCGCTTCACGACCGGCGGCGGCTCCTCGTCCTCAGCGCCGGCGCCCACACCCCCGCCGAGGTGGCGGCCCTGCTGCGGGAACGCGGCTTCGGTCCCAGCCGGATGCGGGTGCTCGAACAGCTCGGGGGTGAGGGCGAGCGCCACCTCGACGGCCGGGCCGACGCCTGGCCACACCCGCCGGGCGACCCGCTCAACGTCATCGCCGTGGACTGCCGGCGAGACCCGGACGCGCTGCGGCTGTCCGCAGTGCCGGGGTTGCCCGACGCGGCGTACGACCACGACGGCCAGCTGACCAAGCGGCATGTGCGCGCGGCGACGCTCGCCGTGCTGGCCCCCGCGCCCGGGGAGTTCCTCTGGGACATCGGCGGCGGTTCCGGCAGCATCGCCATCGAGTGGATGCGGGCCCACCGCGGTTGCCGGGCGGTGACCGTCGAACGCGACCCCGTACGGGCCGAGCGCATCGCCCGTAACGCCGAGGCCCTCGGGGTGCCCGCGCTGCGCGTGGTCACCGGCGCCGCGCCGGAGGCGCTGACCGGACTGCCCACCCCTGACGCGATCTTCATCGGCGGCGGCCTCACCGCGCCCGGCCTGCTCGACGCGTGCTGGGCCGCGCTGCCCGCCGGGGGGCGGCTCGTCGCCAACACGGTGACGCTCGAGTCCGAGGCGCTGCTCGCCGACCGGTACCGCCGGCACGGCGGTGAGCTCGTGCGGCTCGCCGTCGCACACGCCACCCCCGTAGGGGGGTTCACCGGGTGGCGGCAGGCCATGCCGGTCACGCAGTGGGCCGTGGTCAAACCGGTCGACGCGCAGCGAGGAGAAGAACGATGACGGTGTACTTCATCGGTGCCGGCCCCGGCGCCGCCGACCTGATCACGGTGCGCGGGCAGCGGACGCTCGCGGCGTGCGGGGTCTGCCTGTACGCGGGCAGCCTGGTGCCGCGCGAACTCCTCGACGCCTGCCCGCCGGACGCCCGGCTCGTCGACACCGCGCGGCTCGACCTCGACCGGATCACGGAAGAGCTCGTACGGGCGCATGAGGAGGGCCATGACGTGGCCCGGCTGCACTCCGGTGACCCGGCCGTGTTCAGCGCCGTGGCCGAGCAGATGCGCCGGCTCGACGCGGCGGGGGTGCCGTACGAGGTGGTGCCGGGCGTGCCGGCGTTCGCCGCCGCGGCGGCGGCGCTCAAGCGGGAGCTCACCGTGCCGACGGTCGGGCAGACGGTCATCCTCACGCGCGTCGCCCAGCAGGCCACGCCCATGCCGGAGGGCGAGGACCTCGCCACGCTCGGCCGCAGCGGAGCCCTCCTCGTGCTGCACCTCGCGGCCCGCTACGTGGACCGGGTGGTGGAGGAGTTGCTGCCGCACTACGGCGCGGACTGCCCGGCGGCGGTGGTGGCCATGGCCAGCCGCCCCGACGAGCTCGTGCTGCGCGGGACCCTGGCGGACATCGCCACCCAGGTGAAGGAGGCGGGCGTGATACGGACCGCCGTCATCATGGTGGGTCGCACGCTGGCGGCCCAGCAGTTCCCGGACAGCTACCTCTACTCCACCGGCCGGCCCCGCGCGTAACGCTCGCGAGGCGGGCGGGCCGGGCAGGCACTAAGGGCGGTCAGGCGCGGCCGACGATCGTGCCGGCGCGGTCGATGCAGATGACGTCGACGGAGACGGGGGCCTCGCGCAGGACGCCGCGGGCGGTGTCGCGGGCGGCGGCGGCGACGAGGTCGCCGAGGGGGACGCCACGGGCCGCGCACAGCTGGACCGTCTCCAGGCCCGTGTTGGCCGCGGCGACGGCCGCCGCCAGGGCGTCGTCCGCGCCGCCCCGGCGGGCGAGCTCGGCGAGGTGGTTCTTGTCGACCTGGGAGCGGGAGGAGTGCAGGTCGAGATGGCCCGCCGCCAGCTTCGAGAGCTTGGCGAAGCCGCCGGCGATGGTGAGCCGGGGCACGGGGTGGCGGCGCAGGTACTTCAGTACGGCGCCGGCGAAGTCCCCCATGTCGAGCAGGGCGTCCTCGGGCAGCCCGTGTTCCGCGACGGCGACCTTCTCGGAGGTGGAGCCGGTGCAGCCCGCCACATGGGTGCGGCCGGCCGCGCGGGCGACGTCGATGCCGCGCCGGATGCTGTCGATCCAGGCGGAGCAGGAGTAGGGCACGACGATGCCGGTCGTGCCGAGGATGGAGATGCCGCCGAGGATGCCCAGCCGGGGGTTCCACGTGCTGCGGGCGATCTCCTCGCCGTGGTCGACGGAGATCTCGATCTCGACGTCGCCGCTGCCACCGTGGCGGGCGGCGACCTCGGCGACGTGGTCGCGCATCATCTGCCGGGGCACCGGGTTGATCGCCGGTTCGCCGACCGGCACGGGCAGCCCGGCGCGGGTGACGGTGCCCACGCCGGGGCCGGCCCGGAACACCACCCCCGAGCCGGCCGGGAGCGTCCGCACCGTGGCCCGGATCAGGGCGCCATGGGTGACATCGGGGTCGTCCCCGGCGTCCTTGACGATGCCGGCCATGGCGCGGCCCGCGCCCAGGGACTCGGCGGCGAGGGCGAACGCCGGCCGCTGCCCCTTGGGCAGGGTGATCTTCACGGGGTCGGGGAAGTCGCCGCGCAGCAGCGCGGTGTACGCGGCCGTGGTGGCGGCCGTGGCGCACGCGCCGGTGGTCCAGCCGTGCCGCAGCCCCGTACGGGCGAGCTGGGCGCCCCTGCCGCTGGGACCGCCGGCGGCGGTCTGCGGAGGCGATTGCGTAGGCTCAGCCACCGCTCCCCCTGGCCATCCCGCTCGGCCCGTACCACCCGGAGGCAGATCCGATGAGCGCGATACGGCGTCCACGCCACGTACTGATCCTCGGCGGCACGACCGAGGCGCGGCTGCTGGCGGCGCGGCTCGCCGACGACCCCGCGCTGCTCGTCACCACTTCTCTCGCGGGCCGGGTCGCCGCGCCGCGGCTGCCCGCCGGGCAGGTGCGGATCGGGGGGTTCGGCGGGCCGGACGGCCTCGCCCGGTGGCTGCGGGAGCACCGCGTGGACGCGCTCATCGACGCCACCCATCCCTTCGCCGAGACGATCAGTTTCAACGCGGCCCGGGCGGCCGCCTCCGCCCATGTTCCCTTGTTGGCTCTGCGCAGGCCCGGCTGGGTGGCCGGTCCCGGCGACCGCTGGCACTCGGTCGGCTCGCTGGCCGCGGCGGCCGAGCTGCTGCCCTCGCTGGGGCGGCGGGTGTTCCTCACCACGGGCCGGATGGGGCTCGCCGCCTTCGCCGGCCTGGACGAACTGTGGTTCCTCATGCGGTCGGTCGACGCGCCCGAGCCGCCGTGTCCGGCGCGCATGGAGGTGCTGCTGGACCGGGGCCCGTTCACGGTCGAGGGGGAGTCGGAGTTGCTGCGCCGCCACCGTATCGAGGTGGTGGTGACGAAGGACAGCGGCGGGGAGGCCACCGCCGCCAAGCTCACGGCGGCCCGGGAGGCCGGGCTGCCGGTGGTGGTGGTGCGGAGGCCGCCGGTGCCGGACGGGGTGCGGGTGGCGGCCGATCCGTCGGCCGCGCTGGGGTGGCTGCGGGACACCGTGCGGTGAGCGTCCCCCGGCCGAGCCTGCCCCGGCCGGTGCCCAGGCGATGCCCCCGACGGCGCCACCCGTCCCGGCATGCCCCGGCGTTCCCGCTGAGCCCGGCGGCACCGTGCACCCGGCGACCACCCATCCCCGGCCGGAGGCCGGGCAAGCGGGTGCCGGGCCTTGGGAGGGGTGCCCAGCCCCTCCCATCCGGGGACCGGGGAATCACCCTGCCCCGCGGGGGCGGGGTGAACAGGTCCGCGCCTCTGGTGCGGTGCGCACCCCTCCCGGCCAGAGGCCGGGCGCACGGGTCCCGCGCCTTCGGCGCGGAGCACCGCCCATCCCCGGCCGAGGCCGGGGAAAGCACTTTCCCGCCCCCTTCGGGGCGGACCACCCTCCCCCCGGCCGGAGGCCGGGGACTTGCCCGGGCCTTTGGCGCGGGGGCGCGGCGCCGCGACGCGCCGCGCGGGAGTCACCCGTAGCGGCGCGGCGTCCAGGTGATCTCCGTGTCGTCGCCGCGCCGGACCACCCGGGTCTGCGACGAGCCGACCAGCAGGATCGTGCGCATGTCGACCTCTCCGGGGTCGAGGTCGGCGAGCCGGACGATCCGTACGGACTCCTCCGGTCCGCCCACGTCGCGCGCCACCACCACCGGCGTGCCCGGCTCCCGGTGTTCGAGCAGCAGGTCCCGCGCCTTGCCCACCTGCCAGACCCGGCTGCGCGAACCCGGGTTGTACAGGGCGAGGACCAGGTCGGCCGCGGCCGCGGCGCGCAGCCGCTCCGCGATGACCTCCCACGGCTTGAGCCGGTCGGACAGGGAGACGACGGCGTAGTCGTGGCCGAGCGGCGCGCCGGCGCGGGCCGCGGCGGCGTGCGCCGCGGTCATCCCGGGCAGCACCCGCACGGGTACGTCGCGGTAGGGGTCCTCGGAGGCCACCTCCAGCACGGCGGTGGCCATGGCGAACACGCCCGGGTCGCCGCCGGAGACCACGGCCACCCGGCGTCCGCGCCGGGCGAGTTCGAGGGCGAACTCGGCCCGCTCGGACTCGACCTTGTTGTCGGAGGCGTGCCGGCACTGGCCGGGCCGTACGGGTACGCGGTCCAGATAGGTGGTGTAGCCCACCAGATCCTGGGCGGAGGCGAGGGCGCCGCGCGTCTCGGGGGTGAGCCACAGCGGCCCGGCCGGGCCCGTGCCGACGACCACGACCTCGCCGCGCTCCGGCGGCGCGGGCGGGTTGGCGATCCGGCTGGGGACGACGGCCACGGAGAAGTACGGGACCGACGCGGGGTCGGTGTCCGCCAGCGCGCCGGTGCGCTCGCCGCTCATCGTGGCGCGCTCCACGTAGCGGGCCTCCGCCAGCCGCTCGGACCGCTCCAGGGCCCGCCGCACCGTGGGGAACGTGCGGCCGAGCTTCATCACGACCGCCGCGTCGGTGGCGGCCAGGCGCGCCGCGAGCTCCTCCTCGGGCAGGGTGCCCGGCAGGATCGTCAGCACCTCGTCGGCCTCGACGAGCGGGGTGCCCAGCCGGGCGGCCGCGGCGCTCACCGAGGTGACGCCGGGGATCACCTCGGTGGGGTAGCGGTGGGCCAGCCGCTTGTGCATGTGCTGGTAGGAGCCGTAGAAGAGCGGGTCGCCCTCGGCGAGCACGGCAACGGTGCGGCCGGCGTCGAGGTGGGCGGCGAGCCGGGCCGCGGCCTCCTCGTAGAAGTCGTCGAGCGCGCCGCGGTAGCCGCCGGGGTGGTCGGTGGTCTCCGTGGTGAGGGGGTAGACCAGCGCCTCCTCGATGTGGTCGGGGCGCAGGTGCCGCTCGGCTATCGACCGCGCGATGCTCCGGCCGTGCCGGGCGCTGTGGTAGGCGACGACGTCCGCCGCGGCGATGACCTCGACGGCCCGTACGGTCATCAGGGACGGGTCCCCCGGGCCGAGGCCCACGCCGTAGAGCCGTCCGGTGGGCCGGCTGTGCTGGTCGTTCACTCTTCCTCGCTCGCTATCGCGTTGATCGCGGCGGCGGCCATCGCGCTGCCGCCGCGCCGGCCGCGGACGACCAGGTGGTCGAGGCCCGCCGGGTGGCCGGCCAGCGCCTCCTTGGACTCGGCGGCGCCGATGAAGCCGACGGGCACGCCGATGACGGCGGCCGGGCGCGGCGCGCCCTCCTCGATCATCTCCAGCAGGCGGAACAGCGCGGTGGGGGCGTTGCCGACGGCGACGACGGCGCCCGCCATGCGGTCGCGCCACAGTTCGAGGGCGGCGGCGCTGCGGGTGGTGCCCATGCGGGCGGCCAGCTCGGGCACGCCGGGCGCGGAGAGCGTGCAGATGACGTCGTTGTCCGCGGGCAGCCGCTTGCGGGTCACCCCGCTGGCGACCATGGCGGCGTCGCAGAGGATGGGCGCGCCGGCGCGCAGGGCGGCGCGCGCGGAGGCGATCACGCCGGGCGAGTAGACGAGGTCCTGGACGAGGTCGACCATGCCGCAGGCGTGGATCATCCGCACCGCCACCTGGCTCACGTCCGGCGGGAGGCCGCCGAGGTCGGCCTCGGCGCGGATGGTCGCAAAGGACTGGCGGTAGATGGCCGCGCCGTCCTTCTCGTAGTCGAACACTGTGCCCTCGTTCATGTCGTTCGGGTGGTCGTTCAGATCGTGCGTCGGGCCGCCGCGATGGCGGTGGCCGTCTCCCGCGCGGTCAACTCCCGCGCGGCCGGCTCCTGCGCGGTCGGCTCATGCGCGGTCAACTGCCGCGCGGTCGGCTCCGCGCCGGCGGGCGGTTCATCAGGCGGCGCGGCACCGTGGGCGGTGCCCCTCGCGGCACCCACGGCGGTGACGCGATAGCCGCGCCCGGTGGCCAGGACGTCGATCCAGCGGCCGTCCGGGGCGCCACCGCCGGGATGGCCGCAGCGGCGCTCGCAGCCCGACCAGTGCACGGGCGGCCGTACGGGCCCGGCCGCGCGGTGGTCCGTGGCGCTCCCGGCCAGACTCTCGGTGACGTCCGCCCGCACATCGGCGAGCGACTTCCCACAGCCGGGCCGGCCCGTACAGGCGCTGACGCCCAGCCACGGTGACGCCGGGTCCGTCACGAGGCCGGCGGCCGCGAGCGCGGCGAGGCGGGCGGGGGCCGACGTACGCGACAGGCCCGGCACGATCACCCCTCGCCAGGGGGTGACCCGCAGCTCGCCCGCGCCGTCGTCGGCCGCGCAGGCGGCCAGCAGCCGCCACTGGGCGGAGGTCAGCCGCCCCAGGGGCGCGATCACCGACAGGGCGCGCCGGCCGTCCGGTCCCCCGACCACACCCGGGGTTGGCGGGCCGCCGGCCGCCGGGGGCACGAGGTCGCCGTACGCGGCGGTGACGCCGTGCCGGGCGAGGTGGTCGCGCAGCCGCTCGGCGGTGAGGGCGTGGCGGGCGGGGAGCTCACGTATCCGCCACGCGCCGGCGACCCGGCCCGAGGCCCCGCGCCCGGTGCGGCCCGCGCCGTCAGCGGCGCCCGCCGTGCCCGCGCCGTCCGCGGCGCACGCCGTGCCCGCGTCGGTTTCGCTCGCGGCCACCGCCGCCAGGGTGAGGAACTCCTCGGCCGCCAGGACGGCGCAGCGCGGGGCGTCCGCCTCGGGCACGCGCAGCCCCGGGCCGCCGGGGCCGGCGTCGCCGACGTGGAGGGTCGCGGTGCCGTCGCCGCCGGCGACCACGGTCACGTCCGCGCCCAGCGCGGCCACGTCGCCCCGGCCGTCGTCCAGAGCGAACAGGAAGCGCCCGGACAGCCCGGCCGCGGCCGGACTCGCGCACAGCAGCGCGTCGAGGCGGCGCACCCAGTCCCGTACGTCGGCCCGGCCGGTGCCGTCGAGGCCGGTCAGCGGCGAGGCGATGACGTTGCGCACCCGCTCGTGGCGGTATGAGGGCAGCAGTCCCGCGCGGGCCAGCCGGTCGCCGAGTTCGCCGCCGACGTCCTCCGGCAGGCCGCGGAGTTGGAGGTTGCCCCGGGAGGTGATGTCGAGGTGGCCGTCACCGAGCCGGTCGGCGAGCTCGGCCAGCGCTTGCGCCTGACGGTCCGTCAGCAGTCCGCCGGGTACGCGTACGCGGGCGAGCGAGCCGTCGTCCGCCCGGTGCAGGCGCAGCGCGCCGGGGCAGGCGTCCCCGCGCTGCCGCCTCGGGGGCGGCGGCGTCGGCCCCTGGGGGGCGCTCGGGGAGAGGGGCATGGGCGGGAGCATACCCAGCCGCCTCCGGCGCGGGCAGACGGCGGCCGAGGCGCACCACCAGGGCCCGAG
>NZ_JBPQTV010000108.1:0-19300 GCF_051386515.1 Streptomyces sp. URMC 123
CACCCGCCCCCACACCCGCCGCAGCAGATCCGCCCGGCTGAGCACCCGGCCCGGCTGCTCGGCCAGCGCCCGCAGCAGCGCCGCCGGCACCGGCGGCAGCCAGATCGCCTCGCCGCCGGCCAGCAGCGCGCTGCCCTGGAGGACCAGCTCGCGGCCGCCGACCCGCAGCTCGCGCCGGTCGCGGGCCGGCAGCACCTCCGTGAGCGTGCGGACCATCGAGCCCAGCCGGCCCCGGTCGGGGCAGACGGCCCGGACCCCGGCGTCCTCCAGCGGCCGGGCGCACACCGGCCCGACGCACACCGGCAGCACCCCGTCGCGCAGTGCGGCCAGCGTGTCCTCGTAGAGGCCGGCCGCGCGGGCCGCGTCCAGGAAGTACTCGATCGCCGGGGCGCTGGTGAAGGTCAGCGCGTGTATCTCGTGGCGCGCCGTCTGCTCCACCAGCCGCCGCACCGCGCCCGGGTCGTCCGGCGGCGTCCACCGGTACACCGGGACCTCGATCACCTCCGCGCCGCGCTCGCGCAGCGCCGCCGCGAAGCCGGCGAGCGGCGCGCCGTGCTCCTGCACGGCCACCCGGCTGCCGCGCAGATCGCGGGCGAGCAGCCAGGCCAGCAGCTCGTCGCACGCCTCGGACCCGGGGGAGTACGTCTCCGCCAGGCCGCTGGCCCGCACCGCGCCGGTCGCCTTGGGCCCCCGGGTGAGGACGATCGCGCCCCGGCACGCCTCGGCGAGGGCCGCCCCGTACCCCCACCCCTCGGCGGCGCTCATCCAGCCGCGCCAGCCGACCCCGGTGGTGGCCACGACGTAGTCGAGCGGGCCGGCGACGCACCGCCGCGTGGCGCGGCGCAGCGCGAGGTCGTCGCCCAGCGGGACGATCCGCATCGTGGGCGCCTCGACCACCCGCGCGCCGCGCCGTCCGAGCAGGGCGGTGAGCTCGTCGCGCCGCCGGTCGGCGGTCACCCCGATGACGAAACCGGCCAGCGGTCCCGCGCCGGCCGTGGTGCCTGTACACATGAACGCATGCTCGACCCGCCGGGTTTCGGCCGCGTTGCGCGGCCATCACGCCCGGGTTAGGGAAGCGCCGTACGAGGTTACGAAGGATGTCCTGCGGCCCACGCCGTCCGGGGCGGCGTGTGAGGACCTCGTACCGCGGGCGCAACAGGGGCGACACGGCGGCGCAATCGGCGCGGGCGAGGCTCGCTGCCATGACGTTCGCCGCCACGAGGACCGGGCCCGCCCCCGATACGGGGGCCGCCACCGACACCCACTGCCCGTACTGCTCCCTGCAGTGCGGGATGCGGCTGCGCGCCACGGGCGAGGTGGCCGGCGGCGACGGCGACAACGCGGCCGTGGGCGACACGTCCCTGGGCAACGCGTTCCCGGGCAACGCGGCCACGCACGACGCGGCCACGGGCGAGAAGCCCGTGGCCGAGCGCCCCGCCGTCGAGGTCCTGGAACGCCCCCGCTTCCCCGTGAACCTCGGCGCCCTGTGCGGCAAGGGCCGCACCGCCGGCGCCCTGCTCACCGGCGGGGCCCGGCTCACCGCCCCGCTGGTGCGCGACCGGCGCGGCGGCCCCCTGCGCGAGGCGTCCTGGGACGAGGCGCTGGACCGGGTCGCCGAGGGCCTGGCCGCGACCCGGCGGCGGCACGGCCCCGACGCGGTGGGCGTCTTCGGCGGCGGCGGTCTCACCAACGAGAAGGCGTATCTGCTGGGGAAGTTCGCCCGCGTCGTGCTGCGCACCGCGAACATCGACTACAACGGCCGGTTCTGCATGTCCTCGGCCGCGGCGGCGAACCGCAGGGCGTTCGGCCTCGACCGGGGGCTGCCGTTCCCGATGGCGGACATCGCCCGCACCGGCTGTGTGATCCTCGTGGGCGCCAACCCGGCCGAGACGATGCCGCCGGCGGTGCGCTACTTCCGGGAGCTGCGCGAGCGCGGCGGCACCCTGATTGTGGTCGACCCGCGCCGCACCCGCACCGCCGAACTGGCCGATCTGCACCTGCGGCCGCAGCCCGGCAGCGATCTCGCGCTCGCCCTCGGCCTGCTCCACCTGATCATCGCGGACGGGCACCGGGACGAGGACTTCATCGCCCGCCGCACCACCGGGTTCGAGGAGGCCCGCGCCGCCGCCATGGCGCACTGGCCCGAGCGCGTGGAGCGGATCACCGGCGTCCCGGTAGCCGAACTGCGCCGGGCCGTCGAGCTGTTCACCAGCGCGCCCGACGGCATGGTGCTCACCGCGCGCGGCCCGGAGCAGCAGAGCAAGGGCACGGACACCGTCGGCGCCTGGATCAACGTGTGTCTGGCCACCGGCCGGGCCGGCCGCCCGCTGTCCGGCTACGGCTGCCTCACCGGCCAGGGCAACGGCCAGGGCGGCCGGGAGCACGGCCAGAAGGCCGACCAGCTCCCCGGCTACCGCTCCATCGAGGACCCGGCCGCCCGCGCCCATGTCGCCGCCGTGTGGGGGGTGCGCCCCGAGGACCTGCCCGGCCCCGGGACCAGCGCGTACGAGCTGCTGGCCGGCGCCGGCCGGGACGGCGGCGTACGGGCGCTGCTGCTGATGGGCTCCAACCCGGTCGTCTCCGCGCCCCGCGCCGGCCATGTCACCGAGCGGCTGCGCGCGCTGGACTTCCTCGCCGTCGGCGACCTGGTGCTCTCCGAGACGGCGGAGCTGGCCGACGTGGTGCTGCCGGCCGCCCAGTGGGCGGAGGAGACCGGCACCCTCACCAATCTGGAGGGCCGGGTGATCCTGCGGCAGAAGGCGCTCGACCCGCCCGCCGGCGTACGCGGCGATCTGACCGTGCTGCGCGAGCTCGCCGCCCGGCTGGGAGTCGACCGGGGGTTCCCCGACGACCCCGAGGAGGTGTTCGAGGAGCTGCGCCGGGCCTCCGCCGGCGGCCAGGCGGACTACGCGGGCATCGACTACGACCGGATCAGGGCCGAGGACGGGGTGTTCTGGCCCTGCCCGGACGGCGCGCACCCGGGCACGCCCCGGCTGTTCCTGGACCGCTTCGCCACGCCCGACGGGCGGGCCCGGTTCGCCGCCGTGTCGCACCGGCCCGCGGCCGAGGAGCCGGACGCCGAGTACCCCCTGTTCCTGACCACCGGGCGGGTGCTGGCCCAGTACCAGAGCGGGGCGCAGACCCGGCGGGTGGCGGAGCTCAACCGGGCCGCGCCCGGCCCGTTCGTGGAGGTCCACCCCGTGCTGGCACGGCGGCTGGGCGTGGCCGACGGCGAGCTGCTGGCCGTCAGCAGCCGCCGCGGGCGGGCGGTGGCGCCGGCCCGGGTGACGGACACGGTGCGGCCCGACACGGTGTTCATGCCCTTCCACTGGGGCGGGGCCGGGCGGGCCAACTCGCTGACCAACCCGGCGCTCGACCCGGTGTCGCGCATGCCGGAGTTCAAGGTGTGCGCGGTCCGGGTGGAGCGGGCGGGCCCGGGGGAGGACCGATGACCCGCCGGATCGCCGTCGTCGGCGCGGGCATGGCCGCCGCCCGCTTCGCCCACACGTTCCACGCCCTGGGCGGCGACGCCGACATCACCCTCTACGGCGCCGAGCCCCGGGCCCCGTACAACCGCGTGCTGCTCGCCGAGGTGCTCACCGGCCGGTACGACGCGGCGGCCATCGCGCTGCCGCACGGCGCGGCGACGGTGCGCACCGGCGCGGAGGTGACCGCCGTGGACCCGGCCGGGCGCACCCTGCGGCTGGCGGACGGCGGCGGAGCCCGGTACGACACGCTGGTCCTGGCCACCGGCGCCGAGCCGGTGGAGCCCGAGGTGCGGGGGCTGCGCGGGCCGGACGGCGCGCGGCCGGCGGGCGTGCACACGCTGCGTACGGTCGCGGACTGCCGGCGGCTGGCCGAGGACGCCGTACGGGCCCGGCGGGCCGTGGTCGTCGGCGGCGGGGTGCTCGGGGTGAGCACGGCCCGGGCGCTGGCCGCGCTCGGGCTGCCGGTGGAGATCGCCCACCGCGCCCCGCACCTGGTCGAGCGCCATCTCGACGGGCAGGCCGCCGCGGTGCTGGGGCGTGGCCTGGCCGGTCTGGGCGTCGGGGTGCGCCTGGGCGCCGAGGCGGTCGCCCTGCGCGTCGCCGGGCCCGGCACGGTGCCCGAAGCCGGGACCGGCGCCGAAGACGGCACGGCGCCGGGCGCGGAGTCCGGCCGCGCCACCGCCCGCGTCACCGGCGTGGAGCTCGCCGACGGCCGCGCCCTCGACGCCGACCTCGTCGTCCTGGCCTGCGGCGTCCGCCCCCGTACCGCCCTCGCCCGCGCCGCCGGGCTCCCCGTCGCCACCGGGGTCGTGGTCGACGACACGCTCTCCTGCGCCCCCGGTGTGCACGCCCTCGGCGACTGCGCCGAGCACCGCGGCACCGTCCCCGGCCTGGCCGCACCCGCCTGGGAACAGGCCGACGTGCTGGCCGCCCGGCTCTCCGGCGCCGACCCCGGCGCCCGCTACGCCGGCTGGCACCCGTTCTCCCGGCTGACCGCCGGCCCCCTGGAGTACGCGGCGTTCGGCGACCCGGGCGAGGACGGCCCCGGCCTCGACGTGCTGCGCCTCGCCGACGCCACCCGCGGCTCGTACAAGAAGCTCGTCCTCCGCGGCGACCGGCTCGTCGGCGGCATCCTCCTCGGCGACCTCGCCACCGTCGGCGCCCTGACCCGGGCCTACGAGCGCGGCGACCCGCTGCCCGAAGGCCCCCTGCACCTGCTCACCGCCCAAGGAGCGACTCGATGACGACCACGGCGACCACGGCGACCACCCCCACGGCCACCGCGCCGGCCACAACGCCGGCCACAACGTCGGCCACCCCGCCGCCCGCCGCGCCGACCCGGAAGGACCTCGTCCTCGTCGGCCACGGGATGGTGGGCCAGCGCTTCCTGGAGGCGCTGTTCGAGCAGCCGGGCGCGGCGGCGCACTGGCGGGTGACCGTCCTGGCCGAGGAGAACCGCCCCGCCTACGACCGGGTCCGGCTCACCTCCTGGTTCTCCGGCACCACCGCCGAGGAACTGAACCTGTGCCCGGCGGACTTCCTCGCCCGGTACGGCGTCGAGCTGCGGCTGGGCGACCCGGCCGCCTCGATCGACCGCGCCGCCCGCCGGGTCACCACCGCCGCCGGCCACGTCCTGCCGTACGACGCGCTGGTGCTGGCCACCGGCTCGTACCCGTTCGTGCCGCCGGTGCCCGGCCACGCCGCCGAGGGCTGCCACGTCTACCGCACCCTCGACGACCTGGAGGCCATCCGCGCCGACGCGGCCGCGGCGCGGGTGGGCGCGGTGGTCGGCGGCGGGCTCCTCGGGCTGGAGGCGGCCGGCGCGCTGCGGGCCATGGGGCTGGAGACCCATGTGGTGGAGTTCGCGCCCCGGCTGATGGCGCTCCAGGTCGACGAGGGCGGCGGCGCCGTGCTCCGCCGCAAGATCGAGGACCTGGGCGTGGTGGTGCACACCGGCGCGGGCACCGAGCGGATCGACACCCACGGCGACGCCCCCGCCGACGACACCCACGACGGTGACACGCGCGCCGACGCGACCGGCCGGGTGCGCGCCATGGCCCTCTCCGACGGCACCGAACTCCCCGTGGACCTCGTGGTCTTCTCCGCCGGGGTGCGCCCCCGCGACCAGCTCGCCCGCGACTGCGGGCTGCCCGTCGGGGAGCGCGGCGGCATCGCCGTCGACGAGCGCTGCCGCACCGCCGACCCGCACATCTGGGCCATCGGCGAGTGCGCCCTGGCCGCCGACGGCCGGGTGTACGGCCTCGTCGCCCCCGGCTACGCCATGGCCGAGACCGCCGCGCTCGCCCTCGCCGGCGGCGACGCCGCGTTCACCGGCGCCGACACCTCCACCAAGCTCAAGCTGCTCGGCGTGGACGTGGCCAGCTTCGGCGACGCCCACGGCACCGCCGAGGGCTGTCTCGACGTGCTGTACTCCAACAGCCGCGAGGGCGTCTACAAGAAGCTGGTGATCGGCGCGGACGGCGCCCTGCTCGGCGGCGTCCTGGTCGGTGACACCGAGGCGTACGGCGTCCTGCGCACCCTCGCCGGCAGCGGCGCGCCCCTGTCCGCGCCGCCCGAGCAGCTCGTGCTGCCGGCCTCCGCGGACGCCCCGGCCGGCCCGGTGACGCTCCCCGACGACGCCGTCGTCTGCTCCTGCCACAACGTCACCCAGGGCGCGATCAAGGACGCCGTCCACGAGCGGGGCTGCCGCACCGTCCCCGAGGTCAAGAAGTGCACCCGGGCCGGCACCGGCTGCGGCAGCTGCGTCAAGGTCCTGGACACCCTGGTCACCGGGGAACTCGCCGCCGAGGGCGTGGAGATCGCCCGCGGGCTGTGCGAGCACTTCACCCAGACCCGGGCCGAGCTGTACGAGATCATCCGGGTCAAGGGGATCGACAGCTTCTCCCGGCTGATCGACGAGCACGGCAGCGGCGAGGGCTGCGACGTCTGCAAGCCCGTCGTCGCCTCGATCCTGGCCGGCCTCGGGGGCGGTCACATCCTGGACGGCGAGCAGGCCGCCCTCCAGGACACCAACGACCACCACCTCGCCAACCTCCAGCGCAACGGCTCGTACTCCGTCGTGCCCCGCGTCCCCGGCGGCGAGATCACCCCCGAGGGCCTGATCACCATCGGCGAGATCGCCCGCGACTTCCGCCTCTACACCAAGATCACCGGCGGGCAGCGGATCGACCTCTTCGGCGCCCGCGTGGACCAGCTCCCGCTGATCTGGAAGCGGCTGGTCGACGCCGGCTTCGAGTCCGGCCACGCCTACGGCAAGGCGCTGCGCACCGTGAAGTCCTGCGTGGGCGAGACCTGGTGCCGCTACGGGGTGCAGGACTCGGTGGCCCTCGCCATCGAACTGGAGCTGCGCTACCGGGGGCTGCGCGCCCCGCACAAGCTGAAGTCCGCGGTCTCCGGCTGCGCCCGCGAGTGCGCCGAGGCCCAGAGCAAGGACTTCGGGGTGATCGCCACCTCCGCCGGCTGGAACCTGTACGTGGGCGGCAACGGCGGCATGACCCCGCGCCACGCCGATCTGCTCGCCGCCGACCTGGACCGCGAGACGCTGATCCGCACCATCGACCGGTTCCTGATGTTCTACATCCGCACCGCCGACCGGCTGGAGCGCACCGCGCCCTGGCTGGAGCGCCTGGAGGGCGGCCTCGACCATCTGCGCGCGGTCGTCCTGGAGGACTCCCTGGGCATCTGCGCGGACCTGGACGAGCTGATGAGCCGGCACGTCGCCACCTATCGGGACGAGTGGGCCGCCACCCTGGCCGACCCCGAGCGGCTGCGCCGCTTCGTCTCCTTCGCCAACGCGCCCGACACCCCCGACCCGACGGTGCGCTTCGTCCCCGAGCGGGGTCAGATCCGCCCCGCCCGCCCCGACGAGGACGGCCTCGTCCTCGTCTCCGGCGCCGAACTGGAGGTGCGCTCCCGATGAGCGGAACGACGACCGTGGAGATCCACGACGGGACCGGCTGGCGGCCGGTCTGCGACGCGGCGGCCCTGGAGCCGGGGCGCGGGGTGGCCGTGCTGGTCGGGGAGGAGCAGGTGGCGCTCTTCCGGGACCGGTCCGGGCGGCTGTACGCCGTCGACAACCGCGATCCGTTCAGCGGCGCGCAGGTGCTGTCCCGGGGCATCCTCGGCAGCCGCGGCGAGGTGCCGGTGGTCGCCTCGCCCATGTACAAGCAGGCGTTCGACCTGCGCACCGGGGTCTGTCTGGACGAGGAGACCGCGCCCGGCGGGGGCGCGGCCGCGGTGAAGGTCTGGTCGGTCCGCGCCTGCGAGGCGGCCGCGCCGGGCACCGGCGTCGACGGGTCCGACGCCGCCCGGTCCGACGCACCCCGGACCGAGCCGGCCGGGGAGCGGCGGGGTGGGCAGCCGCGCGGCGGGCGGCGGGACATCGACGACTGGCGGCCGGAGGACACCGCCTTCTGGGAGCGGACCGGCGCCCGCGTCGCCCGCCGCAACCTCGTCCTCTCCGTGCTCTGCGAGCACATCGGCTTCTCCGTGTGGAGCCTGTGGTCGGTCCTCGTGCTCTTCCTCGGGCCGGAGTACGGCATCGACGCGGCCGGGAAGTTCCTGCTCACCGCCCTGCCCACGGCCCTGGGCGCGGTCCTGCGGCTGCCGTACACCTTCGCCGTGGCCGTCTTCGGCGGCCGCAACTGGACCGTGTTCAGCGCGCTGCTGCTGCTCGTGCCCACCGTCGCGGCCGGCGTCGTGCTCGAACCCGGCGTCTCCTACGGGACCTTGCTGGCCGTCGCCTGTGTCGCCGGCGTCGGCGGCGGCAACTTCGCCTCCTCCATGGCGAACATCAACGCCTACTACCCCCAGCGCCTCAAGGGGTGGGCGCTCGGCGTCAACGCCGGCGGCGGCAACCTCGGCGTGCCCGCCGTACAGCTCCTCGGGCTGCTCATCCTGGCCACCGCCGGCGCCGGCCACCCGAGGCTGCTGCCGCTCCTGTACATCCCGCTCATCTGCCTGGCGGCCCTCGGCGCGGCCCTGCGGATGGACAACCTCACCGCGCTGCGCAACGACAAGCGGGCCATGCGCGACGTCTGCCGCGAGCCGCACACCTGGGTCGTCTCGGCGCTCTACATCGGCACATTCGGCTCCTTCATCGGCTTCGGCTTCGCCTTCGGACAGGTGCTCCAGGTGCAGTTCCACGACCGGTTCGACACCCCGGTGAAGGCCGCCTGCCTCACCTTCCTCGGCCCGCTGCTGGGCTCGCTGGTCCGCCCGGTCGGCGGGCTGCTCGCCGACCGCTGGGGCGGCGCCCGGGTGACCATGGGGACGTTCGCGGCGATGGCGGGCGGCGCGCTGCTCGTGCTGACCGCCTCGCGGCAGGGCTCGCTGCCGCTGTTCCTCACCGGATTCGTGGCGCTCTTCCTCTTCAGCGGGGTCGGCAACGGCTCGACGTACAAGATGATTCCGGCGATCTTCCGCGCCAAGGCGGCGGCGGCCGTCGCCCGCGGGGCGGACCCGGACACGGCGGAGCGGGAGTCGCGGCGGCGGGCCTCGGCGCTGATCGGGATCGCCGGGGCGATCGGGGCGTTCGGCGGCGTCCTGGTCAACGTGGCCTTCCGGCAGTCGTTCCAGACCTCCGGCAACGGCGACGCCGCGTATCTCGCCTTCCTCATCGCCTACGCGCTGTGCCTGGTGCTGACCTGGGCGGTCTACCTCCGCCCCCGCCGCCGCACCCCCGCGCCGTAGCGGCAGGCGCGCGAACCGTACGTCCGTGCCCGGGCGGCCACTTACGCCAGCGGCTCGCGCGCGGTGATCCGCTCGTACGCCAGCTCGGCCAGCCGCGCCTGGCCGTTCCGGCTGGGGTGGAACCAGTCCCACTCGCTCAACTGCTCGCCGGTGAAGCGGTAGTCGAACACCGCCCCGCCGTCGTACCGGCAGAGCGGGTCGCGCCCGCACTCCTCCCGCAGCACGGAGTTGTACGCCACCACCCGCTCGTACACCTGCTGCCGCCGCTGGGTGGCGGCGGCGTCCATCGCGTCGGGGTCGGCGAGCATCGACGCGCAGATGCCGAGCTTCCACACCTGCTTGCCGAGCGGGTTCTGCCGGCCCTCGGACCACAGCCGCTTGAGGTCCGGGATGCTGGTCACATAGACCTGCGCCGTGGGCAGTTCGCGCCGCAGCGTGGTGAGCGCGGTCCGGAAGTCGCGGCGGAACGCGGCGACGGGGGTCATCAGGGCGGTGCTGTCCCGGCAGGCGTCGTTGGCGCCGGCCATCACCGTGACCAGCTCCGGCCGGCGCTCCGCGGTCATCGCCTCGGCCTGGCGCGGCAGATCGGCCATCCGGGCCCCGGTGCGGGCGTAGTTCCAGCTGTTGGTCTCGGGGGAGGGCAGCAGCCGGCGGGCGAGGCTGGTGACGCCGGGGCCGGTGCCGGTGGCCCAGGAGACCTCCGGGCAGTCGGCGAACACCACACAGGCGTCGAAGCCGCGGGTGATGGAGTCGCCCAGCGCGGCGATCGACCGGGGGCTGGTGTTCCAGGCGGGGGCCGGCGGGGCGGAGGTCCGCCCGCCGGCCGTGGTGCCGGGCCCGCCGGGCGACGCGCCGTCGCCGGGGGAGCCGGCCGACGTACAGCCCGTGAGCCCGCCGAGCACGGCCGCGGCCGTCAGCGCCGCGAGGGCGATCCTGCCCCGCATACGTCGTCCCCTCCCGCCGGTTCCCGTGCCCGTGCGCGTCGTCGTCATCGTTGGAAGGACGCCCGGAGCCGCCGGGTCGTTCCCCGATCGGCCCTTTTGTATGGCGTCCTCGCGGGTGAAAGGTTCCGTGTCATCCCACCTGGACCGACGGTACGTGACCCCACGGCCCCCGACGCACGGTAGCTTTTCCCCGTGGCGGTCGGGCCGTCGCGCCGTGCGGCGCGGTGTCCTGACGGCCCGTCGACCCAGAGTCCATAGTTCCGGCCGGTAAATTACATCACGTCACACGCTGTCCCTTTTGATGAGAATTACTCCCGATAGTGTTTACTACACGTAACCTCGGGAACTGGTACGGAAGTGATCGCTGGGGCAGGATGTCACGTGCTGTCCCGGGCGCGACCGGTACGGGCGCGAGGCCGCTGGGGAAGGCGAACCTTGTCCCACACTGGAGGTCCCGGTGACGACACGTGGAGTTCTGTACGTGCACTCAGCACCGCGCGCGCTGTGCCCGCACGTCGAATGGGCCATCGCGGGCGTCCTCGGCCTGCGCGTCAATCTCGACTGGATCAGACAACCCGCCTCGCCCGGCACCTGGCGGGCCGAGTTCTCCTGGCAGGGCGAACCCGGCACCGCCTCCAAGCTGGCGTCGGCGCTGCGCGGCTGGCATCTGCTGCGCTTCGAGGTGACGGCCGAACCGTGCCCCACCGCGGAGGGCGAGCGCTACAGCTCCACCCCCGAGCTGGGCATCTTTCACGCCGTCACCGGCATCCACGGCGACATCCTCATCCCCGAGGACCGGCTGCGGGCCGCGCTGCTGCGCTCCGGGCGCGGCGAGACCGACCTGGAGACCGAGATCGCCAAGCTGCTCGGCAAGCCCTGGGACGACGAGCTCGAACCGTTCCGCTACGCCGGTGAGGGCGCGCCGGTCCGCTGGCTGCACCAGGTCGTCTGACCCGCTCCCGCCCCCGCCACGACCCGCCGGGGCGCGACACGCCGGCGGAGAGAACGCCGATGGCGGGCCACCCCCGAGGGGGTGGCCCGCCATCGTTCGTGCTCGCGCGCGATCGAGAAGCGCGATCGAGGAGCGCGGGCGGCGCGCCGGGCGTCAGACCGAGCGGAACGCCAGCACCACGTTGTGACCGCCGAAGCCGAAGGAGTTGTTCAGCGCGGCGATGGTGCCCTCGGGCAGCGCGCGCGCCTCACCGCGGACGACGTCCGCGTCGGCCTCCGGGTCCAGGTTCTCGATGTTGATCGTCGGCGGGGCGATCCGGTTCTTCAGCGCCAGCACGGTCGCGACCGTCTCGACACCGCCCGCGCCACCGAGGAGGTGACCCGTCATGGACTTGGTGGCGGACAGCGCCATGTGGTCCACGTCGTCGCCGAACACCTTGCGCAGCGCCTTGATCTCCGCCACGTCGCCCTGCGGGGTCGAGGTGGCGTGCGCGTTGACGTGCGCGATCTCGGACGCCTTGAGGTCCGTGTGGTCCAGCAGGTTGCGGAGCGCGTAGGCGATGCCGTTGCCCTCCGGCTCCGGCTGGGTGATGTGGTGCGAGTCCGCGGAGATGCCCTGGCCCAGCGCCTCGGCGTAGACCTTCGCGCCGCGGCGGGCGGCGTGCTCCGCCGACTCCAGGACGATCACACCGGCGCCCTCGCCGAGGACGAAGCCGTCACGGGCCACGTCGTACGGCCGCGAGGCGCCCTGCGGGTCGTCGTTGTTCTTGGACATCGCCATCATGTTGCCGAACGCGGCGATCGGCAGCGGGTGGATCGCCGCCTCCGTGCCGCCCGCCACGACCACGTCGGCGCGGCCGGTGCGGATCATCTCGATGGCGTAGCCGATGGCCTCGGCGCCCGAGGCGCACGCGCTGACCGGGGTGTGGACGCCCGCGCGGGCGTTCACCTCCAGGCCCACGTTGGCCGAGGGGCTGTTCGGCATCAGCATCGGCACGGTGTGCGGGGACACCCGGCGGACGCCCTTCTCGCGCAGCACGTCGTACTGGTCGAGCAGGGTCGTCACACCGCCGATGCCGGAGGCGATGACCGCGCCCAGCCGCTCGGGGGCGACGGCGGCGTCCTCACCGGCCTTGGCGGTGAAGCCCGCGTCGGCCCACGCCTCCTTGGCGGCGATCAGCGCGAACTGGGCGGAGCGGTCGAGCTTCCGCGCCAGCGGACGAGGAAGGATCTCCGAGGGGTCGACGGCGATCTGCGCCGCGATCCGTACCGGAAGCTGCTCGGCCCACTCCTGCTGGAGGGGACCGACGCCGGAACGACCCGCGAGCAGACCCTCCCAGGTCGAAGCGGTGTCGCCACCCAGCGGTGTGGTTGCGCCGATACCGGTGACGACCACGGTGCGATTGGTCGCGTTCACAGGAATTCTTTCTCCACGTGTCGAGAGGTCCGAATCGACGGCGCCACCGCGGGGTGGCGACAGACATCCGGCTGGATCAGTCCTGGTGCTTCAGGATGTAGTCGACGGCGTCGCCCACGGTCTTCAGGGTCTTGACGTCCTCGTCGGGGATCTTCACATCGAAGCGCTCCTCGGCGGCGACGACGACCTCGACCATGGAGAGCGAGTCGACATCGAGGTCGTCGGTGAAGGACTTCTCCTCCTTGACGTCCTCGGTCGGGATGCCGGCGATCTCGTTGACGATCTCGGCGAGACCCTCGACGATGTCTTCCTTCGTGGCGGCCATGACGGCGCTCCTTCGGTGTGTATCGGTGGTAAGCACGGCGCCGAAGAGCTCCGGGCCGTGTAGATCTTGACTAGGGGAGGGTAACGACCGTCGCGGCGTAGACGAGACCCGCCCCGAAGCCGATGACGAGCGCGGTGTCACCGCTCTTCGCCCGCCCGGTCGCCAACAGCCGCTCCATGGCGAGCGGAATCGAGGCGGCCGAGGTGTTGCCGGTGGTCTCCACGTCCCGCGCGACCACGACATGCTCCGGCAGCTTGAGAGTCTTCACCATCGAGTCGATGATCCGCACATTGGCCTGGTGCGGAATGAAGACATCCAGGTCATCCACGGAGATTCCGGCCGCGTCCAGCGCCTGCTGGGCCACCTTCGCCATCTCGAACACCGCCCAGCGGAAGACCGTCTGGCCCTCCTGGGTGATCGCCGGGTAGCGGATGTCGGAGATGTCCGTGCGATCGCGGTAGACGTCCCAGGGCAGGGTCTGCTTGATCGTCTCCGCCTTGTCGCCCTCCGAGCCCCACACCGTGGGACCCATGGCGGGCTCCTTGGCCGGGCCGACGATGACCGCTCCCGCGCCGTCACCGAAGAGGAACGCCGTCGCCCGGTCCTCCAGGTCGGTCAGGTCGGAGAGCCGCTCCACGCCCACGACCAGCACGTACTCCGCGCTGCCGTCCGTGACCATGCCCTTGGCCAGGGTCAGGCCGTAGGTGAAGCCCGCACAGCCGGCGGAGATGTCGAACGCGGCCGGCTTGCCCGCGCCCAGCCGGTGCGCGATCTCCGTCGCGACCGCGGGGGTCTGCTTGAAGTGCGACACGGTGGCGATGATCACGGCGCCGATCTGCTCGGCGGAGATCCCGGCGTCCGCGATGGCCTTGCCCGCCGCCTCCAGCGACATCTCGGCGACGGTCTCGTCCGGCCCCGCCCAGTGGCGGGTGGAGATGCCGGACCGCGAGCGAATCCACTCGTCGGAGGAGTCGATCGTCTCGAGGATCACCTCGTTGGGCACCACCCGGGTCGGCCGGTAGCCGCCGACGCCGACGATGCGCGCATACGGGGCGCCCTTACTGGGCTTGATCTTCGACATGCTCTCTCGGGCTCCTTGTCAGGCCGTGGTCGCGTACTCGGCGATGAGCGCGCCGGCCGCGTCCAGGTCCTCGGGGGTCTTGAGCGCCAGGGTCCGCACGCCCGGCAGGGCGCGCTTGGCCAGGCCGGTGAGGGTGCCGCCCGGGCACACCTCCAGCAGCGCGGTGACCCCGAGCTCCTTGAAGGTGTCCATGCACAGGTCCCAGCGGACCGGGTTGGCCACCTGGCCCACCAGCCGCCGCACGACCTCCACGCCCTCCGTCACCACCGCGCCGTCGCGGTTGGAGACATAGCGGGTGTGCGGATCGGCCACCGTGAGCTCCGCCGCGGCGGACTCCAGCACCGACACCGCCGGGGCCATGTGGTGCGTGTGGAACGCGCCGGCCACCTTCAGTGGCACCACCCGGCGGGTGCCCTCCGGCTTGTCCTCGGCCAGCGCGGCGAGCTGCTCGGCGGTGCCCGCGGCCACGATCTGGCCGGCGCCGTTCACATTCGCCGGGGTCAGGCCCAGCCGCTCCAGGTGCGGCAGCACGACCTCGGCCTCGCCGCCCAGCAGGGCGGACATCCCGGTCTCGGTGACCGACGCCGCCTGCGCCATCGCCAGGCCGCGCCGGCGGACGAGCCCCATCGCGGTCGTCTCGTCCAGCACGCCCGTCAGCGCGGCCGCCGCCAGCTCGCCCACGCTGTGGCCGGCGGCGGCGCCCACCCGGGTCGAGAAGTCCTCGGCCGTGGGGAGGAGCTGCCGCGCCGACACCAGGGCCGCCGCCACCAGCAGCGGCTGGGCGACGGCGGTGTCGCGGATCTCGTCCGCGTCGGCGTTCGTGCCGTAGTGGACCAGGTCCAGGTCGATGTCCGCAGACCATTCACGGAGCCGGTCCTCGACACCGGGAAGGTCGAGCCAGGGGGTCAGGAAGCCGGGGGTCTGGGAGCCCTGGCCGGGAGCGACGAGTACGAGCACTCTCACACTCTCTCTTGTGGACGGGTCAGGTCGCCCGTGGGGACAGGGACCAAGAACCGTCGGGGGAATTGTGGGTGTCCGACAAAAGACTAGAGTTGCCGGTCCGCGTCGGCGAGACGGCCCAGGATCAGGGCGATACGCAAGGTGAACGCGGACCGTACATCCGACGGCGACCAGCCGGTGACATCGGTCACACGTCGCAGCCGGTAGCGGACGGTGTTGGGGTGCACGAACAACATCCGGGCCGCCCCCTCCAGGCTGCTCGCCTGCTCCAGGTAGACGCTGAGCGTCTCCAGCAGCGCCGAGCCGGCCTCCTCCAGCGGTCTGTAGATCTCCTCCACCAGCTGCTCACGAGCGGCCGTGTCGCCCGCCATCGCGCGCTCGGGCAGCAGGTCGTCGGCCAGCACCGGACGGGGGGCGTCCGGCCAGGCCGTGCACGCCTTGAGGCCGGCCGCGGCGGCGTGCGCCGACCGGGTCGCCGACAGCAGATCGCCCACCACGGGGCCCGCCACCACCGGGCCGGCCGCGAACGGCCCGATCAGCGCCTTCGCCGCCCGGATCGGATCGTTGCTGCCGCCCGCGATCACCACCAGCCGGGCGCCGAGCACCCCGGTGAGCACCTGCAGCTTGGCGTGCCGGGCCGCCCGGCGGATCGCCTCCACGGTCAGCTCGCTGTCCCCGTCCGGCGCGGTGCCCAGCACCACGCACACGTGCTCCGGGGAGTTCCAGCCCAGCGCGGCCGCGCGCGACAGGGCGCCCTCGTCCGCCTCGCCGGACAGCACCGCGTTGACCACCAGCGACTCCAGCCGCGCGTCCCAGGCGCCGCGGGCCTCGGCGGCCTGCGCGTACACCTGGGCGGTGGCGAACGCGATCTCCCGGGCGTAGATCAGCAGCGCCTCGCGCAGCGCGGACTCGTCGCCCGGGGCGGCCACCTCGTCGATGGCCGACTCCATCACCTCGATGGTCGTCCGGACCATCTCCACCGTCTGGCGCAGGGTGATCGCCCGGGTCAGCTCGCGCGGCGCGGTTCCGAACACGTCCGTGCTGATGGCCTGGGGGGCGTCCGGGTGCCGGAACCACTCCGTGAAGGCCGCGATGCCGGCCTGGGCCACCAGCCCGATCCAGGACCGGTTCTCCGGCGGCATCGCCCGGTACCACGGGAGCGTCTCGTCCATGCGGGCGATCGCGTTCGCGGCGAGCCGTCCCGAGGACTTCTCCAGCCGGCGCAGCGTGGCGGTGTGCGGGTGCGCGGGGGGCGGCGTGGGCTTCGATCCGGAATCAGGCACGGGACAAGCCTGCCTTATTCGCGGGGTTCCGCTGGACATGGGGCCCCCACGGGGGGTTTTCCGGGGCCCGCGGGGGCCGGGGCGCCCGCTGCTCGGCGGTGAGCCGTGAGGGGCGCCCGGTCCGGTCGTACGGGGTCTACGCGGCGGGGCGGAGCTCCGCGAGCACCGCGTCGGTCAGCGCGGGCCACGCCTCCACGGCCCACGGCCCGAACGCCCGGTCCGCGAGGGCCACGCACGCCGCCCCCGCCTCCGGGTCCACCCACAGGAACGTTCCGGACTGCCCGAAGTGCCCGAACGTACGGGGCGAGGAGGCCGCGCCCGTCCAGTGCGGGGCCTTGCCGTCGCGGATCTCGAAGCCCAGGCCCCAGTCGTTCGGCCGCTGGTGCCCGTACCCCGGCAGCACCCCGGAGAGCCCCGGGTACGCCACCGCCGTCGCCTCGGCGAGCGTCTCGCGCGCCAGCAGCCGCGGCGCCTGCACCTCGGCGGCGAACCGCGCCAGGTCGTCCACCGTGGAGATGCCGTCCTTCGCCGGCGAGCCGGCCAGCTCCGTCGCGGTCATGCCCAGCGGCTCCAGCACCGCCTGCCGCAGGTACTCGGCGAACGGGATGTCCGCCGCCTTGGCGATGTGGTCGCCCAGCACCTCGAACCCGGCGTTGGAGTACAGCCGCCGCGTCCCCGGCTCCGCCATCACCCGGTGCTCGTCGAAGGCGAGCCCGGAGGTGTGCGCGAGGAGATGGCGCACCGTGGAGCCCTCCGGCCCGGCCGGCTCGTCGAGCTCGACCGCGCCCTCCTCGATCGCGATCAACGCGGCGTACGCGGCGAGCGGCTTGGTGACCGACGCGAGCGGGAAGCGGTGGGCGGTGGGCCCGTACGACCCGGCCACCGTGCCGTCGGCCCGTACGACGGCCGCCGCCGCGGTCGGCACCGGCCAGTTCTCGATCATCCGCAGGCTCTGCATGCGACGAGCGTAACCCGGCGCGGGGGCCGGGCCCCGGGCCGGCGTCCGGCCCGGACCAGGGGGGCGCTTGCTTGGAGTGCGCTCCAACTCTCTAGCGTGGGCAGGGTCACTGGCGGACGAGGGACGAAGGCGAAGGTGACGCATGACCGTGATCGAGACTGCTCCGCTCGGGCTCCGGCCCCGCCGGCGCGGGCCGGCTCCGGAGAGCGTGGAGAGCCCGACCCCGGCGGCCCCCGGGGAACGGGCCCCCGCCGAGCCCTCCGGCCGCCCCGCGAAGTGCCGGACCGCCGCGCCCGGCGAGGGGAACCACCCCCGCCCCACCGGCCGGGACCGCTACACGATCAGCGAGGTCGCCGCGCACACCGGGATGACCGCGCACACGCTGCGCTGGTACGAGCGGATCGGCCTGATGCCGCACGTCGACCGCTCGCACACCGGCCAGCGCCGCTACACCAACCGCGATCTGGACTGGCTGGCGTTCGTCGCCAAGCTGCGGCTCACCGGCATGCCGGTCGCCGACATGGTCCGCTACGCCGAGTACGTACGGCTGGGCGAGGACACCTTCGAGGAGCGCAAGCGGCTGCTGCACGCGCACCGGGAGGACGTCCGCAACCGGATCGCGGAGCTGCGCGAGACGCTCGCCGTCCTCGACTACAAGATCGAGATCTATGGGGGCCAGGTCCCGGCGCCGGAGGGCGTCGCGGCCGGGTGAGCCCCGGCGGTCCGGGCGGCGGGCGCCGGGTCGCCGGTCAGGCGACGAGGTCGTGGGTGCACCGCTGGGCGCCGGGCGCCGCGTCGGAGGCGCAGGGGACGGCGGCGTAGCGCCCGAGGGCGATGGCGGCGAAGCCGCGCAGCGACTCCGTGCCGGGGGCGAGGTAGCCGGTGTGGCCCCGGGCGCGGTCCGCGGAGACGACGCGGGCGCCGAAGTCGGGGTCGGTGGGGTCGGCGCCGTGGCCGAGGCCGAGGAAGCGGACGTTGGGCACGTGCCGAATCCAGTCGTCGGCGTCGCGGGCGGCCCAGAGCCGGGCGCCGGTGCGCAGCTCGGAGGCGCGGTCGGCGTGCATGCCGGGGGAGCCGAAGACGACGAGGTCACCGGCCTCGGCGGCGCTCAGCTTCGGGGCGGCGAGGCCGCAGACGACGGAGCCGTAGCTGTGGCAGAAGACGGTGGGCGCGGCCGCGGTGCCGGTACGGGTGGCGGCGAGGCCGGCGAGGAAGCGCTCCAGGCGCGGGGCGCCGGCCTCGGCGAGCCGGCCGGTGGCGGCGTCGGGGCCGAGGCCGACGGGGGTGGTGTAGCCGACCCAGGCGATGACGGCGGTCTCGACGCCGGGGGCCTGACGGGACATCTCGGCCCGCAGCGAGCGGGCCATGCCGGCGGGGGTGCCCTCCGGCTTGTCCGCGCGGTCGAAGGTGGCCAGGTCGATGTCGGAGCCCGGCACGACGACGGCGACCTTGCGGGCGCTGGCGAGGTCGCCGTGGATCTCGGCGATCTGGCCGCGGCCGCGCGGGTCGAAGGCGAGGAACTGGCGCCCGGGGGCGAGGAGACGGGCGTAGCGGTCGGCGAGGGCGCGGGCCTGAGCCCGGCCGCCGGCGGTGACGTCGGGGTCGGCGGCGCGGGCCGCCTCCCGGTCCCGCTCGGCGGCGATGGCACGGGCGTTGGCGGCGACGCGCAGGGCGGTGGGGACGCCGTCGAGGTTGCCGAGGACGAGGGGGTGGCGCTCCAGGAGCTGCTGCCGCCGGTCCTCGGGGAGGGTGGCGAAGAAGCGGGAGACGTCGGCGGGGTCGGCGGTGGCGGGGTCGGGGAGCCGCGCGCCGGCGGTGTCGTCGGCCCGCCAGGCGGCGGCGCCGGGCGGCGGCCCGGTGACGGCGGTCTGCTCGGCACCGGCCACCCAGCCGGCGGTGCCGGAGACGATCGCCGCCATGAGGACGGCGGCGATGGCGGTGCGCTTGAGGCGCGGCATGGGCGGTCTCCCTCTTCCGTGCCACCGCCCCGAAAGGGGCCCGGCGGCGTCTGGCGAGGGAAACGTAGGTGGGGGCGGGGTGACCGAACGTCACCCCGAGGAGCCAACCGGAAGGTCATACCCCAGTAGGGGGTCGATCAGCGCGCCGGCCCGGCCCGGGCCGGGCTAGACGCGGCTCTCCGCGGGCAAGGCGCCGGCGGCGGTGGGGGGTTCGGCTCGGGGC
>NZ_JBPQTV010000109.1:0-19062 GCF_051386515.1 Streptomyces sp. URMC 123
GCCGAGGGCCGCCCGGAGGACGCGGAGCGGGTGCGCCACGCCGTCGAGCGTCACGGTGCGTCAGGCCCGCCGCGTCCCCCTCGTTCGCCGCCAGCAGCCACAGGCCCAGCCCGGCCAGGACGTTCGCCAGCGCGCTCTCGTACGAGGCCGGGTTGGCCGTGGCGAGCCGCCGGTACAGTTCCGCCGCCTCCCGCCCCACGGCCACCGCCTCCGCACTGCCGGTACGGGCCAGCACGGCGGCAAGATTGCCCAAGGCATTGGCCAGTGCCGGGGTGTAGGCGGCCGGTTTCGCCGCCGTGAGCCGGCGCAGGACGGCCACGCCCTCCCGCAGCGACGCCACCGCCTCCTCCGGCCGGCCGGTCCGTCCCAGGCACAGGCCGTGCGCCACCAGCGCCGCCGACAGGTCCGGCTCGTGCTCGGCGGGATCGGCCGCGGCCAGCCTCCGCTGCAGTGCCACGCACTCCCGCGCCGCCTCGGCCGCGTCCTCCCAGCGGTCGGCGCGCGACAGCCCGCGCCCCACATTGAGCAGCGCGCTCGCCAGCTCCGGCAGGAACCGCTCGTCGTCCGCGGCGAGTTCGCGCAGGATGGCCACGGACTCCTCCGTGGCGGCCAGCGCCTCCGCGCGCCGCCCCACCGCCGCCAGCCGGATGCCGTACGACTTCAGGCCCACCGCGAGGTTGCGCCGCACCGCCGCCGCGAGCTCCGGGGTGGCCAACCCGGCCGGGTCGATCGACCGGTTCAGCTCGACGGCGGCCCCGGACTCGGCCACCGCCTCCGCCAGCCGCCCGGCGTGGTACAGCCGGATGCCGAGCTCGTGCCGGACCCGGGCCCGGTCACCGGCGTGCGCGGCGCGGGCCAGCCGGTGCGGCAGCAGCCGTACGCAGACGGCGGCGATGCCCGGATCGAGGTCGACGTCCGGCCGCTGGGCGGGCGGGAAGTGCGCGGCGACGGCTTCGAGGAGCTCGGCGGGGGCGTCGTCGAGCGCGGCCAGGCCCGCCAGCGCCCCGCTGCCGGCGGCGACCGCGAGCCGAGGGGCCGCAGCCAGGAGTGGGAACAGATGCCCGGGGCCGACGTGCGGCCAGCGCTGGGCGGCGGCGACGAGGAAGGTGACGGCGCGCGGCACCCAACTGCCCGGCCCGGGGCCGGTCGACGCGGTGAGGACGGCGCCGGCGGTCGGCCCCGCCCACTCCCGCGCCGGGTACTCGGCCCGGTGCCCGGGGAGGCTGAGCGCCAGGAAGTCCTCGCTGAGCCGGTCCGGATAGAGCGGTTCGAGGACGGTGTCCCGGTCCGGGTCGGCCGGGGGATAGCAGACGGCGTGGTCCGCGAGGACGCGCTCGGCGGGCAGCCGCAGATCGAGCCCGCCGACGATGTGCCGGCCCTCCGCGGGCGCCAGCGGGCCGGTGAGCGCCGCGGCGAAGACCGTACGGTTCATCGCGTCCGGCGGGGTGGTGAACGTCCGGCCGGACGGGTCGATCTCGTGGCCCGCGTCCCCGTGGAGCCGCGCCCAGTGGAGGTGTTCGCGGTCCAGGAGGTAGCCGGTCAGTCCGGCGAGGCCGGAGGGTGGCCGGCGGCCCGACGCGCGGGCGTCGACGGCGACCAGGGCGGCCATGTGCAGCGCCAGGGTCAGCCCGAAGTCCGGGCCGTCGAGCGGCCCGGGGGCGGGGATGCCGGCGGACGGGATGCCGTAGCGGGCGGCGAAGCCGTCCCGGGCGACCGTGAACATCTCCGCGCGCGGGGACGGCGCGCCGCGGGGCGCGTGGTCCGGGCCGGCACCCTCGTACGCCGGGCCGTCGTGCGGGGCGTCTTGGTCGGCATCCTCGTCCGCCGGGCCGCCGTGCGCGTGGTCCGGGCCGGGCAGCGGCGGCAGGAACTGGGCCGACGTCCCCGCCTGGTGGTTGGCCAGGGCGGCCCGGACGGCCGGCCAGAGGTCGTCACCGCGCGCCAGCAGCAGCACGCGGGCGCGCCCGTCGGGCCGGTGCAGCAGCGCGTTGCTGAACAGCCACAGCAGATGGGACAGCGGCCAGCGGTCGGCATAGTCGACCACGAGGAGCGTCCCGGCGCCGGGGCGTTCACCGTCCGCGCCGAGGTCCTGGCTGCCGGGCGGCGGAAGAACGGTGCCGGGGCCGTGGACGGCGGTCACCACCTGCCAGCCGTCGGCCGCCGACTCCTGCGCGAAGCGGTCGGCGAGCCGGGTCTTGCCCTGGCCTCCCGGCGCGTGCAGCCACCGCACGGCCAGCCGCGGGCCGTCGTCCCGCCACCGCCGCAGCGCCGCCAGCTCCTCGGCGCGGCCGGTGAACTCCACCACGCCGAACCGGGCGTTGAGCATCCGGCTCGGCACCTCGCGCAGAAAGGCGTCGTCGGGCGCGGGCGCGGCCCGCCACCGCTGGAGCAGATAGACCGGCACCCCGTCGCCGAAGACGTGGATGTCCGCGCCGACCACCCCGTACGCGAAGCCGTTCTCGGCCCGTACGGACTGCTGCGTCACGAGCCGCTCTCCCCCGGGCCCGCGGGGCGGGGGGCCGGCGGCTGCGGCGGCGCGTGATGGTGGATGTGCACGCTGCTGCCCGGCCCCAGCGCGCCGTACGCCGAGCCGCCGGCGGTGGCCGCCACGCTCTGCTGCCAGGTGGGCTGCTCGGATCTCAGCCGGCCCTGGACCTCCTGGATCAGCACCGCCAGCTCCCGGGCGGCCTCCGGGTCGCGGCGCAGCAGCTCGTCCAGGAGCGCGTGCCAGCGCCGCGCCTGCGCGCCGCGGGCGTCCTCCGGCTCGGCGGCGACCTGTACGTACGCGGCGCACGCCTCCAACTCGGCCCGTACGGCGTCGCCCTGGACGGCTGTGGCCCCCTGACCGGCGTCCGTCCCGCCGCTGCCGCCGCTGCCGCCGGTGACGTCGTCACCGGCGTCGCCGTGGCGCCGGAAGAGCGCCACGGTCCGGTCGCGGGCCACGTCCCAGGCGCTGGTGGCCATGGCGGCGACGATGGTGCTGGCACCGGTCATGGCGAGTAACGACAAAGGGTCCGACACGCGGGTCTCCTCCCACCCCTGTGGCGGCCGGCCGACCGCCGTCAGGTCAACGTACCGCCTCAGGGGTCGCGTTGATGCGCGCCGGGGGTGCAGCCGAACGCGCGGCGGAAGACGTCGATGAAGGCGCTGGTGGAGGACCAGCCGCAGCGGTGGGCGACCGCGGTCACCGGCAGGCCGTCGGCCAGCATGCGCAGGGCGTGGTAGAGGCGCAACTGGGTGCGCCACTGCGGAAACGTCATGCCCAGCTCGCGGCGGAAGAGGCGGCTGAGGGTGCGCTCGCCCGCGCCGGCCGCGGCGGCCAGGGAGGCCAGCGTCCGCGGGTCCGCCGGATCGTGGTGCAGCAGCTCGCACACGGCCACGAGACGGGGGTCGGTGGGGGAGGGCAGGCGGACCGGCTCCCGCGGCGAGGCCCGCAGTTGGTCGAGGAGGACCGCGCGCAGCCGCCGCCGCTCGGGGGAGTCGTCCTGGGGGCCACGGGTGCAGGCGAGGATCAGCTCGCGCAGCAGCGGCCCGACGGCGAGGACGGTCGGCGCGTCCAGGCCGAGCGGGTTGGTGTCGGCGGGCAGCCCGAGCAGGTGCAGGGCCAGATGACCGTGGGCGCGGTGGGCGTGGACGCAGCCGGCGGGGACCCAGATGGCCCGGGTGCCGGGGGCGAACCAGGTGCCGGCGTCGGTGGTGACGGCCACCACCCCCGAGCCCGCGTAGACGATCTGGTGGTCGTCGTGACGGTGCGCGTCGATGCTCTCCCCGGGCGCCAGCTCCTGGGTGCGGGTCGGGGCCTGCGGAGCGTGGCGGATTCCCGTCATGGATTGGCATGTTATCGGAAGCGGGCCAGGGCGGCCGGTGACGACGATGAGGAGGTGCCGACGAAACGGATCTCGCGCGACAGGCCCATGGTGCTGCTGTCCCTGGGGCACGCCTGTGTGGACGTCTACCAGGGCGCGGTGGCCGCCCTGGTGCCGTTCCTCGTCTCCGAGCGCGCCTACACCTACGCCGCCGCCTCCGGCGTCGTCCTCGCCGCGTCCCTCCTCTCCTCGGTGGTGCAGCCCCTGTTCGGTGCCCTCACCGACCGGTGGGCCATGCCGTGGCTGCTGCCGGTGAGCACGCTGCTCGGCGGCGCGGGGGTGGCGCTCGCCGGGGTCGGCGGCTCCTACGCCGTCACGCTGGCGGTCGTGGCGGTGTCCGGGATCGGCGTCGCCGCGTACCACCCGGAGGCCGCGCGCGTCGCCCGGAGGGCGAGCCGCGGCAGCCACACGGCGATGGGCTGGTTCTCCCTCGGCGGCAACCTCGGCTTCGCCACGGCGCCGCTGCTGGTGTCCGCCGTCGTCGCCACGGGTGGACTGGGGGCCTCGCCGCTGCTGGTCGTGCCGGCGGTCGCCGGCGCGGCGCTGAGTGTGGCGGCGCTGCGGGGCGCCGGGGCTCCGGTGCGGGTCCCGGCTGCTGCTCCGGTTTCGGCTTCGGGCCAGGGCAAGGCCCAGGCTTCGGCCGCTGCGGTGGTCGGCGCACCGGCGAGCGGGGCCGGCGGAGGCGCGGGACCCCTGGCCGGAGACGGTGGCGCGGCCGGCGGGGCCGGGGAACGTACCGTCGAGGCGGGGACCCGGCCCCGGGACGACTGGGCGTCCTTCGGGAAACTGACGGGCGCCATCGTGTGCCGCTCGATCGTGGTCATCGGCCTCGCCACGTTCATCTCGCTGTACGCGCGGGAGCGCGCCGGCGTCGGCGAAGCCGCCGGCACGGCCGCGCTCTTCGTGCTCTACCTCGGCGGCGCGGTGGGCACCGTGGCCGGTGGCCGGCTCGCCACCCGCTACGGGCGGCTCCCGGTCGTCCGGTGGTCCTACGCGCTGTCCGTCCTCGCCGTGGCCGGTGTCGTCCTCGTCCCCGGCCCGCTGCTCTACGGGTGCGTGGCGCTCGCCGCGGCGGGGCTGTACGTGCCGTTCTCCCTGCACATCACCCTCGGCCAGGACTATCTGCCCCGGCGCGTGGGCACCGCCGGCGGAGTCACGCTGGGGCTGACCGTGAGCGTCGGCGGCCTCGCCAGCCCGGTGATCGGCGCGCTCGCCGACGCGACGTCGTTGCGGGTGGCGCTGGCGCCGCTGATCGCGCTGCCCGCGCTGGGGTGGCTCCTCCTGCGCACGCTTCACGAGCCCGAGGAACTGGAGGCGGCGGAACAGCGGGTTCCGACGGAGCAGCGGGCACCGGCGGCACGGCAGACGCCGGCGGAACCGGAGGCGTCAAAACCGGAGGCGCCGGCCCGGTGAGCGGCCGGCCCCCGGGTGAACCACCGATCAGGCCCCGCGGAGGAAGTCGTCCCCGTGCGTCGCGATATGCGCTTCCAGGGCGCCGAGGGCGTCCTGGGTCGCCTGCGGCGTCCCCGACCCGCGGCGCTCCGCGTAGTAGGCCGCGCCGAGCTTCTTCAGCAGATCGTTCCCGGCCCGTTGGGCCTGTACCTCGTCCACCTTCTGTCTGCCCTGGTTGAGGGCGTTCTGGGCCTGCTCCCTGGCCCGGTCGAGGAATCCGGCCATCGTTGCCACCTCCGTCGGATCGTCATGCGGGTGTCCGGCGCGCTGCGCCGGACCAAGGGTGCCGCGCCGGGGCCCCCGGCGCGGAGTCCGAGCGGCGTGTTGGGCCCGCTGTCACCCGACCACCGGCCGCGCCGTGGCACGGTCGGACCTTACGGCGTGGCGTGGAGGTAGGTGGCGAGGTGGTGGCCGGTGAGGGTGGGGCGGGTGGTGACGAGGTCGGTGGGGGTGCCCTGGTAGACGATGCGGCCGCCGTCGTGGCCGGCGCCGGGGCCGAGGTCGATGATCCAGTCGGCGTGGGCCATGACCGCCTGGTGGTGTTCGATGACGATGACGGTGGTGCCGGAGTCGACGAGTCGGTCCAGGAGGGTGAGCAGGTGTTGGACGTCGGCCAGGTGCAGGCCGGTGGTCGGCTCGTCCAGGACGTGGATGCCGCCTTTGGTGGCCATGTGGGTGGCGAGTTTGAGGCGTTGCCGTTCGCCGCCGGAGAGGGTGGTCAGGGGCTGGCCGAGGGTGAGGTAGCCCAGGCCGACGTCGGTGAGACGGGTGAGGATCGCCTGTGCGGCCGGCGTGCGCGCCGGGCCCGTGGCGAAGAACTCGGCGGCTTCGGTCACCGGCATGGCCAGGACCTCGCTGATGTTCCGGCCGCCGAGGTGGTGGGCGAGGACCGAGGGCTGGAACCGCTTGCCCTCGCACTCCTCGCAGGGGGTGGCGACGCCGGCCATCATCGCCAGGTCGGTGTAGAGGACCCCGGCGCCGTTGCAGGCGGGGCAGGCGCCTTCTGAGTTGGCGCTGAACAGCGCCGGCTTGACGCCGTTGGCCTTGGCGAACGCCTTGCGGATGGGGTCGAGCAGCCCGGTGTAGGTGGCCGGGTTCGAGCGCCGTGAGCCCCTGATCGGCGCCTGGTCCACCACCACCACGCCCTCGCGTCCGGCCACCGAGCCATGGATCAGGGAGCTCTTGCCGGAGCCGGCCACCCCGGTGACCACGGTCAGCACGCCGAGGGGGATGTCGACGTCGACATCGCGCAGGTTGTTCGCCGACGCGCCGCGAATCTCCAACGTGCCCGTGGGCGTGCGGACCCTTTCCTTGAGGGCGGCCCGGTCGTCCAGGTGCCGGCCGGTGACGGTGCCGCTGGTCCGCAGGCCGTCGACCGTGCCCTCGAAGACCACCTCACCACCGGCCGTACCGGCCAACGGCCCCAGGTCCACGACGTGGTCGGCGATCGCGATCGTCTCCGGCTTGTGCTCCACCACCAGCACCGTGTTGCCCTTGTCCCGCAACCGCAACAAGAGATCGTTCATCCGCTGGATGTCATGCGGATGCAGCCCGATGGTCGGCTCGTCGAAGACATACGTGACATCGGTGAGCGCCGAGCCGAGATGGCGCACCATCTTCACCCGCTGCGCCTCGCCGCCCGAGAGCGTGCCCGAGGCCCGGTCGAGCGAGAGATAGCCGAGTCCGATCTCCACGAACGACTCCAGGGCGTGCCGCAGCGCACCCAGCAGCGGTGCCACCGACGGCTCGTCCAGGCCGCGCACCCACGCGGCCAGATCGCGCACCTCCATCGCGCACGCGTCGGCGATGCTGATCCCCTCGATCTTCGAGGACCGGGCCGCCTCGCTCAACCGGGTGCCCCCGCACTCGGGACAGGTCGTGAACGTCACCGCCCGGTCCACGAAAGCGCGGACGTGCGGCTGCATCGACTCCCTGGTCTTGGACAGGAACGACCTCCTGACCTTGGGGATCAGCCCCTCGTAGGTGACGTTGATGCCCTTCACCTTGACCTTGACCGGGTCCCGGTGGAGGAAGTCGTGCAGTTCTTCGGCGGTGTAGTCGCGGATCGGCTTGTGCGGGTCGAGGAAGCCCGACTCGGTGAACGACTGCACCATCCAGCCGTCCGCCTTCCAGCCGGGGATGGTGATCGCCCCGTCCGCGAGCGACTTCGTGTCGTCGTAGAGCCGGGTGAGGTCGATGTCGGAGACGGTCCCCAGGCCCTCGCAGCGCGGACACATGCCGCCGACGACGCTGACGTGCTTCTCGACGGCCTTCCCGCCCACCACCAGGGTTCCCGACGCCTCGCCCGAGGCCACGTTGAAGGCGAACGCCTTCGGGCTGCCGATGTACGGCTTGGCGAGCCGGCTGAAGAGGATGCGCAGCAGCGCGCCCGTGTCCGTGGCCGTGCCGACGGTGGAGCGGGGGTCGGAGCCCATGCGCTGCTGGTCGACGATGATCGCGGTCGTCAGCCCGTCGAGCACATCGACCTCGGGCCGCGCCAGCGTCGGCATGAAGCTTTGCACGAAGGCGCTGTACGTCTCGTTGATCAGCCGCTGCGACTCCGCGGCGATCGTGTCGAACACCAGCGAGCTCTTGCCCGAGCCGGAAACCCCGGTGAACACCGTCAGCCGGCGCTTGGGGATCTCGACGCTGACGTCCTTGAGATTGTTCTCGCGCGCGCCGAGCACGCGAATCAGATCGTGGCTGTCGGCAACGGGCAGCGCGGACACCTGCGTCCCCGTCCTCGTGGCCGTATGCATCAGAGACGTCGGGGACGTTGAGGACGTGGCGGAAGCTGAAGAGGTCGAAGCCATGACTTCCACCGTATCGTTGGACCAGCGATGAAACCTTGGACGGCCGCTGACCTGAGGAAGAGGGCGTGAAGCTTCAAACCGCTGTGCAGGTCGGAGGCGAGCGGTACCGCCCTGTGCACCTCGCCCGGGAGCATGGGATCTCCACGCAGGCGGTGCGCAACTACGAGCGCGGCGGAATGATCCCGCCGGCCGAGCGCACGCCCAGCGGCTACCGCAGCTACTCGACCGTGCACGTCCACGCTCTCCGCGCCTATCTGGCTCTCATACCCGCGCACGGCTACGCGACCAGCGGTCAGGTCATGCTGGCGGTCAACCGCGGGGATCTGGACACCGCGCTACGAGCGATCGACCGCAGTCACGCCCAGTTGCTCCGCGACCGCGAAACGCTCGACGCCGTCGAGGCCACCGTCGACGCGCTCAGCCGGCCCCGGGCCGCCGATGTCCCCGAGCGCCCTCTCGCGATCGGCCATCTCGCTCACCGTCTCGGCGTCTCGCCGGCGACCCTGCGGAAGTGGGAGCGCGCCGGGGTGCTCACGCCCGCGCGCGACCCCCGTACCGGCCACCGCCAGTACGCCGCGGACGACGTCCGCGACGCCGAGCTCGCCCATATGCTCAGACGCGGCGGCTGCCCCCTGGACCACGTCACCACGGTCCTCCGGCAGGTCCGCGGCGCCGGCGGCGCCGAGCCGCTCGCCCGCTCGCTCGACGATTGGCGGCAACGACTCGCCGCCCGCGGCCGCGCCATGCTCACCGCCGCCGGACAGCTCGCCGAGTACCTCCGCGTACGGGACGACGCGCGGCTCGACGATCCGCGGCTCGGAGACGCGCGAGGCGGCTGAATCGCGCGGGCCGAAACCCGGCTGCCCACGGGATCGAAACGATCTTCTCGCCGCCCATGACCCGCGAAACCCACCCACACCACTCCGATAACATGATCCGACTCGGGACGAGCACCGCCATCGCCCGTCCTTCACCGGAAAAGCACGCTGTCCGGCGCGAAGAGTGACCCATACCCCATATCTCACAAATCGGCCAAACAATTGATACCTATATCATCGCGGGTGTTTTCACGAATAAACCGCAGAATGACATTCGCCGGGTGGCGTCGCCCACGGGCGGTGCTGTGGGGCACGGCGGCTGTGGTGGTCCTCGGATTCCTCGTCGCGCTGGAGATCGCGGCCCGTCACTACGGCCTGCCGGGGCCGATCGCCAACCAGGCGAAAGAGGTGATATCCGCGCCGAAATCGGGGCCGCTGCTGTACGCCAGCATGGCGTTGATGATGGTGGTGCTCACCTGGCGGCAACGGTTCATCGCGACCGGTGTCGCGGTCGGCATCGACATCGTCTTCCTGCTGGTGCGATGGGCGGCCGGCGTCGAGAGGACCGGCGGTCACCCCTTCGGCAACGGCGCGTTGTGGGTGATCCTGGGCTGTGCGGTCATCGCCCTCACGCGCCGCACCGGGCGGGAGCGGACCCTGCTGCTGAAGGGCGTCGGGCTGGGCCTGCTGCTGGTGGCCGGCCGCAAGACCGGTGACACCTGGCTGCTGATCACGTCGAAGACCCGCCCGATGGTGCTCGACCAGTACGTGGCGACCGCCGATCACGCGCTGGGCAACCCGTCGTGGCTGGTGGGCCGGGCTGTCGAGGCCGCCGGCCCGGTCGGCGCCCACGTTCTCGACTGGGTCTACGTCCAGCTCGCGGTGGCCGCGGTCGTCGTCGCGCTGTACCAGCTGCGCCATGTGGCGGCCGAGCGCCGCTTCCCGCGCCACCATCTGGTGCGCAGCTTTCTGGTCATCGGCCTCCTCGGGCCGGCCATCTACATGATCTTCCCGGTGGTCGGGCCGGTCTTCGCCTACGGCACGGGCGCCTTCGGCACCGGCGGCGAGCCCTGGGCCCTGGCGAACCTGTGGCCGCACACGCCGCCGCCGATCGACATCCCGCACCCGATGCCGTACGACGAGATCACCCCTCGTAACTGCATGCCCAGCCTGCACACGGCGTGGGCCACCGCGATCTTCATTCATTCCCGCAAGGGCCCCCGCGTTCTGCGCTACGCGGGCACCTTCTGGCTGATTGCCACGCTCGGCGCGACCCTGGGTTTCGGCTACCACTACGGCGTGGATCTCGTTGCCGGCGTGGTGTTCGTGCTGACGATCGAGGCCGGTCTGCGCGCGCACGAACGCGGGTGGGACCAGTCGGGAATTCAATTGGTGACCTATGGCGCGGCGGTCTTCGCCGCGCTCCTGGTGTCGTATCGCTATCTGCCGATGGAGATGGCCGAATATCCGTGGGTTTTCGGACCGCTTCTCCTGCTGGCGATGGCCTCGGTGATCCGCGTCTACATACGAACCACCAAGCAGTGGGAACCGGAAGCCCCCCGGGCGCGGCACCCGGAACCGCAACCCGAACTGGTGTGAGTCTCGTCGCATCGCGCGCGGCTCTCCGCCCGGCGCGGGAGGGGGCGCACGGGCCGTGCGGATCGGCCGCGCCCGGGGGGCTTCTGTACGCTGCGCGCCGTGGCGTGGTGCCGCTGAGCACTCTGAGCGGCACCACGCCAGGGCCGCGGCCTCACGTGTTGACGCAGTAGTTGCCGTGTGTCGGGTTCAGCACCCCGACGACACTGACCGTGTTGCCACAGGCACTGGCAGGTACGGTCAGCATGCCGAGGAACGCGGCGGTACCGAGGATCACGGCGGCGATGCGGCGCATGGGAACTCCCTCTCATGTCAGGGCAGTCGCTATGACTCGACGACTGGTTCGAGCCGCCCGAGGCATGCCCCACCCCACGTATGACCATGCGCTGATCACCCGAACGGGGAGCGCGTCACGGTCCGCCGCGCGCAGGGCGGGCGGCTCGCTCCGGCTGCCGTCGGGCGGAGAGCCGTTCGTATGCGGGCGAACGCCTCGCGGATCACCTCGGGGTGGGCGGCCACGTTGACGCGGAAGCAGTGGGCGAAGTCGGGTCCGCCGAACCCCGGGCCCGGGAGCAGGTGGACGCCGCTCGCGGCGACCGCCTCGCCGAATCGCACGGCGTCGTCGCCGCGGGGGAACTCGGCCCACACCAGGTAGGTGCTGTCGGGTACGGCCGCCTCGGCCGCCAGTGGCAGTGCGGCGAGCTCGTCGAGGACCTGCCGTACGCGGTCGGCGAGCGCGCCGCGCAGGGTACGCAGCCAGTCCGTCCCCTGGTCGTAGCAGGCGACGGTCGCAATGGCGCCGAGGCTTCCCGGGCGGCCGAGCAGGCTCTGCGGCATCGCGGCCAGCGCGGCCGCCGAGCGGTCGGAGGCGTAGACCGTCGCGCTCTTGAGGCCGGCGGTGTTGAACGCCTTCGAGGCGGAGGTGAAGCCGTAGGACCGCGCCCGGTGGATGGCGGGGTCGGCGAACGCCGACCGAGGTTGCCGGGACAGGCCCAGCGGGATGTGCACCTCGTTGGCCAGGAGCAGCAGGTCGTGCTCCAGGGCGAGGGACACCGCCCGCGCCTGCTCCTCCTCGGTCCAGCACCGCCCCACCGGATTGTGGGGCTGGCACACGATCCAGCCGCGCGCTCCGGACGTGGCCGCCTCGCCGAGGGCGGACCAGTCGTGCCGGTAGCCTCGCGCGTCGCGCAGCAGCGGTACGGGCAGCGGGGTGAGCCCCGCCTCCCGGATCACGGTGAACAACTCGCCGAAGACGGGGGTTTCGACGATCACCGGGCTGCCCGGCGGCAGATCCAGGCGCAGCACGGTCCGCAGTCCGGCCAGGACGTCCGTCGTGCCGCGCAGGCCCGCGACGGAGGCGCCGTGGTGCTCCGAGAGGTACTTCTCGCAGGCCTCCTCCTGTTCCTGGCAGAGTCCGTAGCCCAGTTCGCCGAGGTGGAGGGCGCCGTCCAGGGCCTCGCGCAGGAAGGCGGGGGTGTACAGGTCCATTTCGGCCACCCCCAGGCACAGCCGGTCCGGTCGGCCGTCGCCGGCCCGCCACTTGAAGGTGCGGCGCCGGCGCAGGAGGGCCGCGTCCCCGATGAAGGCCGGCTCCTCCCGCGGGCGGGGGTCAGTCATGGGTGTCACGGTCGAGCTCGACGTAGAGACGGGTGCCGTTCCTGCCCTTGGTGCGGCGGCGGACGGTGACGGTCCCCTGGATCTCCTTGGGGTGGTTCACATGGGTGCCACCGCAGGGGATCTCCAGTTCTCCCGAGCGCCAGACGAAGACGTCGTGCGTGCCGGGGAGCACGCTCACGGTCGCTTCCGGGGAGGAGGCGAGCAGTTCGGTGACGCGTGCCTGGATGGCGGCCACCGCCTCGCTGGGGATCGGGCAGCCGAAGTCGAAGCGTGCCGAGCTGTCGCTGATGTGGCAGCCGCGGGTCGAACGGGTCTGTCCGTTGGCCTCCAGCCATTCGCCCGTGGCGTGGAAGAGGAAGTGCGCCAGGGTGTGCATCTGCATGTTGCGGAAGCGACGGTCCCAGTCGATCTCCATCGAGACCTGTTGGCCCACGGTGAGCGCGCAGGGCTCGGCGAATTCGTGGCAGAAGACCGACTCGATGGTGGCGACCTCGCCGTTGGGGAGCTGGAAGGGCCGCCCGCCGGCCTTCTGGACGTCGATGACGCGCGCGCCGTCGATCGTGCCCTGGTCGGCGACTTGCCCACCGGACTCCGCGTAGAAGATCGACCGGTCGAGGACGGCGTGGTGGCCACTGACCGAGAGGACGGTGGCGGTGGCCGTCGTGCCGTACGGATCGTCGTGGTAGAGCTGTTCGGTGGGAGGGCAGGAGCTCCACAGGGCGGCGTGCATCATGCGTTCTCTCCGCGATTCAGAAGTGTGGTGCCGTAGAGTTCGCCGCGGTCGGCGAAGAAGGTGAGGATCTCCCCGTCGGTGTCGGGTCCGAGATCGGCCGCCAGTCGGCGGGCGCCCACGTAGCACACGCCGGACGATCCGCCCACGCTGATGCCGCGGCAGGCGAGCTCTCTGACCGCGGCGCAGGCCTGCGCGTCCGAGACCTCGTAGACACCGGCCACTCGGGACCGGGCGGCCTCGATGACGGCGGGCACGCGGTTCTGGTTGCCCGTGCCGCGCAGGATGCTCGCTCCCGGCTGTCCGCCGAAGGTGATCGATCCCAGCCGGTCGGCCACGTACGAGGGGATGCCCTTGGCCTCCAGCATGGCCGACAGCGCGGAGAAGTGGCCGCCGCTGCCCACGCAGAAGACGCCGGCAACGATGCGGGAGAAGTCCAGGGTGCGCATCAGGTGCGGCACCAGCCAGCGGGTGTAGACCTCCGGGTTGAGCGGGCTGTCGTTCTGGTTGGTCCAGTAGTAGTCGGGGTGTTCCTCGCGGAGCGCGCGCAGGAGGTCGTCGCGGGCCTGCTGGAAACCGAGTACGGGGTGCGGCTTCTCGGCGATGTGCAGGGTGGCCCCGGCCAGTTCGATCTTTATGCGGGTGACCTCCGGTATGCCGGGGTCGGACACCAGGTGCACGGAGTGCCCCATCATCCTCCCCGCGACGGCCAGGCCGAGGCCGAGGGAGCCGGAGGTGGACTCGATCACCGTCTGCCCCTCGCCGAGCAGCCCCTGTTCGCGGGCGAGGAGCAGCAGTCCGAGCCCGAGGATCGACTTGAAGCTGGTCTCGGTGGCCGGGCTGCCGTGGATGGCGCGCAGCCGCAGGCCGCCCTCGTTCAGGGCACCGCAGTCGAGGGTCGTCAGCCGGCTGAACTCTTCGATGACCTCGTAGGGGTCCGGCAGCTCGCGGTGGTTCACTTTCGGCCTTCCAGAAGGTTCTTGGCCCAGAAGATGGAGACGAGGAGGATGGCGATCCCGGCCATCTGCACCAGGCTGAGGTGCTGGTCGAACAGGACGAATCCGTAGACCGCCGCGGCCACGGGCTGCAACAGGACGAACAGCGCCGCCAGTTGCAGCGGAAGAAACTTGACCGCGTGGGCCATGAGCGTCTGGCCGAGCACCTGCGAGGTGACCGCCAGGCCGATGAGCAGCAACCAGCCCCGGAGGGTGGTGGGCCAGATCTTCTCGCCCATCACGGCCGCCACGGCGAAGCACACGAGGGCACAGACCAGGCTCAGGCTCGCCATGATGCGTGTCGCCTCGTGACGCTCGCGCAGTCCCTTGGCCACCACCAGGAACAGGGCGTAGAACACCGCGGTGACCAGCGCGAGGATGTCGCCGCGCAGGTGGTCCGCGTCGAGGCCCGTACCGAGGATGACGAGGACGTAGAGGCCGCCGAGCGCCAGGAGCGCGGGGAAGACCAGCTTGCCCGTCACCCGGTCGCCGAAGAGGAAGAAGCACAGGGGCGCGATGATGAAGGGGACGAGGTTGGCCAGGAGGTTCGCCTCGGCGAGCGAGGTGTAGAGGAAGGAGATGTTCCACAGGCACAGGTCGCCCGCGAGGAACAGACCGCCCAGCGCGATGATCCACTTGTCCCGCGTGCTGATGCGGGCCGGCTTGTGCTCGGAGGGCTTGTGCTCGGGGAGCTTGTCCTTGCCCGCTGCGGAGCGGCGCGTCGTGGAGCGGCGCGTCGTGGAGCGGCGCGTCGTGGAGCGGCGCGTCGTGGAGCGGCGTGTCGCGGCCAGCGAGAGGCCCAGCAGCATGGGCGCGGCGAACAGGGAGCGGTAGGCGCCCGAGGCCACCGGGCCGACTTCGCTGACCCTGACGAAGACCCCGCCGAGGGCCAGGCAGCAGACGGCGGCCAGCACCATGAGCTGGTAGCGGCCGCGCCCTTGGGCGGCGGGCGCGCTGCCGGCCGCGCCGCCGGTCGGGGTGTCGGCCGCTCCGTCGTTTCGCTCGGTCGCGACCTCCGGAGCCCTGTCCTGGTTCGGTGACGCTGTCGCACGGCTCATGGACGCTTCGCTTCCTTCAGGGTGAACGTGCTGCTGGTGTGGCCGAGGGAGTCGAGGGCGTCGCGGCACTCCCTCACCCGGGCGTCGTGTTCCGGCTGGTGCCTGGAGAAGATGAGGCCGGCCAGTGTGCCGCTGTGCGCGACGCAGATCCCCAGGGCGCCGAAATTCTTCTGGAGGGCCCGGAGGTCGTCCAGGGACTTCTTGGGCAGGCGGTCGTTGTGCAACTCGGCGCTGCGGGTGGCGATGCGCGCGGCGGCCTCGCCGTCGTTGGCGAGCAGCGCCGCGTCGAGCTCACGGAACAGCTGCTCGTAGACGCTCGCCTTGCCCGGGTCCTCGGGGACTTCCCGGTGGAATTCCTCGGTGCGGACATAACCGCCCTCGTCCACGCCCACGATGGTCCACCGCAGGTCGGTGTGGTATTTGGCGATAAGGGTCTGGGAGCGCTGGTGGCAGGACGAGATGCCGGGGTGCAGCAGGTAGTCGCCGTACTCAAGGCGGCGGGCCACGGAGAGCGCCAGCGCGTGGGCGACGGGTTCGGCGGTGCCGGGAAACGCCTCGGCCACGCAGAGGAGAGCGGCGGCCAGGATGTCGGCCGTCGAGCTCGCGTACCCCTTCGCCACGGGTATGTTCGACCGGATCTCGATGGCGGCACCGCGGGTGGGCCGCTGCAGGTCGGCACTGAGCATGTCGTAGGCGCGCAGGGCCTTGACGCGGTCGGCGGGACTGACGGTGAGTGCGGCCGTCGAGGGAATTCCTTCGCGCTTCAGCCTGGCCTGACAGCGGAGTTCTTCCACCGGCGCGGTGAAGAGGAAATGTTCAAATCCGCTCGGCCCGATGGTATATCCCTGGAGTATTTCTCCGAAGGCACCGTGGATCGAGCGAGCGATGTGGGCGGGCATGAGGGTAGTTGTACCGCCCCGGAGATCATCGCGACAACCCCAAGATCTCCTTTTGAATTACATAAATAAACATTTGGGGGGTGGTAATTGTCCGGTGTTGCCGCGTTCCCGTGATCCACAATCACATGCTTCGGCCGGTTTTGCGCTGCCGGTCCGGCGCCACCGCACGCCATGGCCGACCTTGCGGAAAAGTCATGGAGTGGCGCTGTCGCCTCGGCCGATGTCCTTCAGGAACTGCCGTTGGTCGTCCAGGAATCCGGCCGCGAAGAGCGAACGGGGAGAGAAGAGCGCGGTGAGCGCGGTCTTGAGGTCCGACTGCTCGATGGACCGTTTGAGCAGTGAATGGGCCGCGTCCGGGTACCGCTTGACCGTCAATGCCCCGCCTCCGTCCAGCACCCTGCGGTAGCCGCGCTCCGTGTCGGCGACGTCCACGTTGGTGTCGTGGCCTGCGAGGGCCAGCAATACGGGTACGCCGCGCAGGGCGCGGAGGTCTTCCGTGGCGTCCGCGGTGTAGTTCCTGGAGATGAAGCCCCAGCGATCGGCGGTCATGCCGTTCGCGTCCCCGCCCATCGCCGCGACGTACTCCTCGAAGGTCGCGTGGCGTGCCAGCAGCCTGCGGGTGTGGTCGCTCCTGGCGATCTCGGCCTGGGTGCGGGCTGCCGACGCGCCGTCGGCGCGCAGCTCGGAGAGGAGGTTGTAGCGGCCCTGCTGGAGCCAGTTGATCGCGGGCGAGACGGCGATGACGAAGCTCACCGGCGTCACGGCGGCGACCTTCGGCAGAACCCAGCCCGCCTGACTGGCGCCCCAGAGCCCGATCCGGTCGCGGTCGATGTCCGGGCGAGCGCGCGCCCAGGCGATGGCCGCGACCACCTCGTCGGCCCGGTCGTCCATGGATTGGTCGAGCCAGTCGCCGGGGGCGCCCGCGACGCCGGGCTTGTCCCAGGACAGGGAGGCGTACCCGGCCTTGGCGTTCGCTTCCCAGATGGGCTTGTAGCCGTCGTCGTGGGTGGCGTCGACGGGGCCGTCACCGTGGACGTACACGACCAGGCCATGACGCTCGCGGCCGTCCTTGGGGGTGGCGAGCACGCCGTTGAGGGTGTGGCCGCCGTGGCGGATCGAGACCCGCCGCACGTCCATGTCGTAGGAGTTCCGCGTCAGCACCGCACCGGTGAGGCCGCCGGCCACGACCAGGACGGTGACGAGTGTCCACACGGCGGCGCGGAGCCCGCGCCTTCGGGACCGGGCCTTCGGGCACATGAGATCTGACCGCCTCTGTTGGGGATGACGCGACACCGAAACTATCACCACGGGCACGACCGTAGGAAGAGTGATAGTTTTGGTGAGAGGCTGGACGATGAAGAGGGGGCACGGACATGGGACTGGACGCGACGGGTTCCGGCACGGGGCCGGTGACGATACGGCGGGGCGTTCCAGCGGGAGCCGAGCAGCGGGCGGCCGAGCTGTACTGGGACGCTTTCGGCCGCAAACTGGGGCCCGCCCTCAACCCGCCGGACAAGGCGGTGCCCTTCATCGCCGCCCACCTGAACGCCGACCGCGCGGTCTGCGCACTCCTCGACGGGCAGCTCGTCGGCCTCGCCGGCTATCAGCTCGGCGGCCGGGCTCTCACCGGGGGATCGGCCGCCGCCGTACTGCGCGCGTACGGGCACCTGCGGGGGCTGCACCGACTCCTGCTCCTCGCCCTGTTCGAACGCAAGCCGGCCCCCGGGCAGCTCGTCATGGACGGGATCGCCGTGGACACAGGGCTACGCGGCCGCGGCGTCGGGAGCCTACTCATCGAGGAAGTGGCCGCCGTCGCGGCGGAGCAGGACTGCCGGGAGATCAGACTGGACGTGATCGACAGCAACCCGCGCGCCAGAGCCCTGTACGAGCGGCGCGGCTTCACGGCCGTACGGACCGAGCACACGCCCTACCTGCGCGGGCTGATGGGCTTCGGCGCGGTGACCACCATGCACCGCCCCGTCGGAACGAGGGGAACGGCAAGGCCGTGAGCACCGAGACGGACCACATCGAGGTCCCCACCCGCATGCTCGTCCACGCGCTCATCCGCGAGGACGGCACCGTCGGCGCGGACGAGCTGTACACCGTCGCCGACACCCTCGGCATGAGCGACCAGCAGGTGCGACTGTGCATCAAACGCCTCGTGGCCGAAGGCCGGTTCACCCACGAGGGCCGAGGACGCAAGGCGACACTGCACGCCACCGAGGACACCACGCGCACCCTCGCCCCGAACGCCGACTTCCTCCGGCACGCGTTCCAGCAGGACGCCGGGCTCGCGCCCTGGGACGGTGTCTGGCACCTGGCCGCCTTCGCGGTGCCCGAATCGGCGCGCACGGCCCGGGACTCCCTGCGCGAGACCCTCGTCCACCTCGGGGGTGCCCCGCTCCAGGGCGGGCTCTACGTCTGCGCCAACGCGTGGGAACCGTACGTCGAAGAAGCGGCCCACCGCCTCGGCGCCCATGGCGCGCTCACCCTCCTCACCACGACGGACCTGCGAAGGGGCGCCACCCAGGAGCCCGCCGAACTCGCCCGCGGACTGTGGCCCCTGCGGGAGATCGCCGACCGGTACCACCGGCTCAGCCGCCTCACCCGGCCCCGGCTCGCCCGGCTCACCGGCTCCGACCGGCTCTCCCCCTCCGCGCTCCTCACCATCGCGGTCGAACTGGCCGCCGAACTCACCCGCGCCATGGAACTCGACCCGCTCCTGCCGCCTGAACTCCTGCCCCAGCCATGGCCCGGCACCCAGGCCCGGGAGCTCATCGCCCGGTGCTGGGCCGCCCTGCACCACCGAGAACACGGCGAAGCCCGCCCGGCCCTCTTCCGCCTCTACGCCGACATCACCCGAGAAGTCGCGGACCGTGCCGCGCAGTGAACATGGGTGAGGCACCGCGCGAGTCCCCTTCCGGGCGTCCTGTTCGCTGTCGGGGTCGCTGAAGGTGTGGGGGCACCGATGGGGGCGGTGACCAGCTGGCGTCCCGGCCGCGGAACCGCACGGCGCCCCGGGCGCAGGCGGACGAAGGTGACGGCGGCGTGTGCGGCGAGCGCGATCGGCAGGGCCAGGAGGACGTCCCAGGGCAGCGCGCCGGCCGCGGCGAGGAGGCAGCAGACGGGGGCGGCGAGGAGGGTGGGGAGCGTCGAGGCCAGGGCGGTACGCAGACGGGTTCGGCGGTTCATGCCGGCTTTCCTCCGTGGGGTGGGGG